>CAIRRW010000551.1 GCA_903881065.1 uncultured Bacteroidota bacterium | reverse complement strand
CAGAATGAATGGAAATAGTGGAACTATCGCTAATTCTGGAATTCAACACCTCTCCATTTTTATAAATTCATCTCGATTAAATATTTACTTTTATACTTTCAAAATAAAAATACAATGAACAAAAAACTAATCCCTATGGTACTATTTTCAGCACTTGCAGCTTGCAATGGAGGCGAAAAGAAAGAAACTAAAACCGCATTGACGTATGTTAAAACCAGAAAATGCGATACAGTAGACACGTATTTCGGAACCAAAATTGCCGACCCTTATCGTTGGCTCGAAGATGATAAAAGTGCTGAAACAGGAGATTGGGTGAAAGCTCAAAATAAAGTTACATTTGATTATCTGGCAACCATTCCTTTCAGAGATAAAATAAAAGAAAGACTTACAAAGATTTGGAATTTCGCCAAGTGTACTGCACCTTTCAAGAAAGGGAAATATTATTTCTATTATAAAAATTCAGGTGTTCAAAATCAATCTGTATTGTATGTTCAGGAAGGATTAAACGGCACGCCACGTTTATTGCTCGACCCTAACACGCTTGCAGCCGACGGAACAGCATCGCTTGGTGCATTGGGAATAAGCAAGGATGCAAAATATCTTGCGTATAGTATTAACCGTGCAGGCAGCGACTGGAGCGAGATATACTTGATGGAAATTGAATCAGGTAAAAAACTTGCTGATGAAATTAAATGGGTAAAGTTTTCTGACATTGGCTGGAAAGGCGATGGTTTCTACTATTCAGCATATGATGCA
The DNA here is from genome assembly GCA_903881065.1 of uncultured Bacteroidota bacterium. GTDB lineage: Bacteria > Bacteroidota > Bacteroidia > 2-12-FULL-35-15 > 2-12-FULL-35-15 > 2-12-FULL-35-15. Next base: position 3,910 of record CAIRRW010000551.1, on the reverse strand, counting down.
CCTAAAAAAGATGCAAGTGCTTTGTCTGGCAAAAATGAATATCATAAATTATGGTATCATAAAGTTGGCACAGAGCAGGCAAAAGATGTATTGGTTTATCAGGATAAAGATCATGCGTTGCGTAATTATTCGGGTGCCGTTACCGAAGATGAAAAACTATTATTGCTTTATGGTTCCGAGTCAACCTCAGGAACTTCGCTTGCTGTAAAGGATTTGACAAAACCGGATTCCAAGTTTATTACGCTTGTAGATAATTTTGAAAACAATTATGGTGTGGTGGATAATGATGGCAACAATTTATATGTGGTAACAGATAAAGGTGCTCCGAAATATCAGTTATTAAAAATTGACATTACTAAGAAGCCTGTTTATGAAAACTGGGAAAAGATTATTCCTGAGAATTCTGACTTATTGGAAAGTGTCTCTAACTGCAATGGGAAATTTGTTGCCAAATATTTAAAGGATGTTACTACTCGTTTATATGTTTTCGATAAGAAAGGAAAGAAGGAAAACGAAATTCAATTACCGGGTATATGTAAAGTGGAAAGTTTTGATGGTGACAAGGACGATAGCCTAGCCTTCTTCACTTACAAAACTTTTACATCTCCTGATGTGATTTATAAATACAGTATTGTTACCAATAAAATGAACGTTTGGTTTAAGCCTGATATTGATTTTAAATCAGATGATTTTGAAACCAAACAGGTGTTTTACAATAGCAAGGATGGCACTAAAATCCCAATGTTTATTACCTGTAAAAAAGGACTTGTTTTGGATGGAAATAACCCATGTTTCCTTTTCGGTTACGGTGGATTTAATTCGTACTATTCTCCAGAATTTAGAATTGACAGAGCAGTGTTTCTTGAAAACGGTGGCGTATATGCAATCCCAGGTTTGCGTGGCGGCGGTGATTATGGTGAAGAATGGCACAAAGCGGGAACCAAATGTCAGAAGCAAAATGTGTTTGATGATTTTATTGCCGCAGCTGATTATCTGGTAAAAGAAAAATATACTTCGCATGAGAAACTCGCTATTCACGGTCGTTCCAATGGAGGATTATTAATAGGTGCAGTGATGACACAGCGACCTGATTTAGCTAAAGTTGCTATTCCAACCGTTGGAGTAATGGATATGCTGCGTTATCATAAATTCACAATTGGTTGGGCTTGGGCAAGTGATTACGGTACTTCCGACAGTGCTAATTATTTCAATTGTATAATTAAATATTCTCCTCTTCATAATATTAAAGAAGTGGAATATCCTGCAACATTAGTAACTACAGGCGATCACGATGACAGAGTTGTACCTGCACATTCATTTAAATTTATTGCAACTTTGCAGGAAAAAAATAAAGGAAACAATCCTGTTTTAGTTCGAATTGATACTAATGCTGGCCATGGTTCAGGCAAACCAACCTCAAAACAAATTGATGAATACAGCGACATCTGGAGTTTTGTGTTTTATAATTTAGGAATGAAATATTAGTTTTAATTATTTTATTTACAATAATGGCTGAACTAAAAACAAAAGCTACTAAAGATAGCGTAGCCGATTTCATTAATAAAATTGAAGATGAAACAAAGAGAAAAGATTCATTTGCAATTGTAAAAATGATGGAGAAAATCACAAAGGACAAACCCAAAATGTGGGGAACAAGCATCATTGGATTTTGTGATGTACATCTTAAATATGCCAGTGGCAGGGAGTTGGATTGGTTTAAAATTGGCTTTTCGCCACGCAAACAAAATCTTACTCTTTATATTGGCCTTGGAAATGCAGATTCTTCGATAAATCAGTTATTAAAACAACTTGGAAAACATAAAACAAGCAAAGGCTGTCTTTATGTTAATAAACTGGAAGACGTAAATATTGATGTATTGAAACAGTTGATTGAGGCAGGTTTCACCGCAAAGCCTTTCTACAAATGATGATAGGGTTCATTCTTTAAAATCGTCATTGCTCTATATAATTGCTCCACAAAAAATAACCTTACCATTTGATGCGAGAATGTCATTTTAGATAATGATATTCTACCATTTGCACGTTTATATATTTCTTCGGAAAATCCATACGGACCGCCCACCACAAAAACTAAATTCTTAATCCCTGAATTCATTTCTTTCTGAATGAAATCGGAGAAACCAACTGAATTATATTCTTTGCCATTTTCATCAAGCAATATAAGTTTGTCTGAAATCTGGATGTTTTTAATAATCAATTCACCTTCCTTTTGTTTTTGCTGCTCAATGCTAATAGCCTTTGTATTTTTAAGAGCAGGTATCACAATTGTTTCAAAAGGAATGTAGTGTTTCAGTCTATTTTCATATATGGAAAACCCTTTCACGATATAATCGTCTTCCGTTTTGCCGTTTAGAATAAGTGTTATTTTCATTTTTTATTAGTTCTTCAATACAAAAAAACTATATTTTTGTTTCCGATTAACATTTAAAGGTAATTACTCGATGCAATAATAGTGTTAAATAATTTCCTACAGAACAAAATCATACACAATGGCTTAATTATTGCTTCTGATTTTGTAAATAAGTAACAATGAAAATTAAATCAGTAATAATACTATTCGCACTTTCAATCGTTTCTATGTCATTTAGAATTGATGTGATTGATGAAATAGCAACAGCGGTTCGTTCGGGCAATCCAAAAAACATTTCAAAATACTTTATTGAGAATATAGAAATGAAAATGATTGATAAAGAGCAGGTATATAGTAAACAGCAGGCTGAAATGATACTGAAAGATTTCTTCGGGAAACACCCGGTAAAGACGTTTACCGTGGCTCATAAAAGTGAACCTAAAAATGGTTCTCAATATGTAATAGGGCAACTAGAAACCACAAATGGAAAATTCAGAACCTTCTTTTTAATTAAAACTACAGGTGACAAAACGCTTGTTCAACAATTTAAGATTGAAAATGAGTAAAAAACTGCAACCCGAGAAACTTTACCATTTCAATATTCAACAATTTATTTCTGACGCACTAAAAGAAGATATGGGAGATGGCGACCATACTTCCTTAGCTTGTATTCCAGCCTCAGCACAAGGGAAGGCTCAGCTACTTGTAAAAGAAAATGGTGTACTCGCAGGTGTTCAATTAGCTGTTGAAATATTCAAGAAAGTAGACAAGTTATTAAAGGTAAAAGTATTTATTAATGATGGCAAACAAATTAAAATTGGTGACGTAGTTCTTATTGTTGAGGGAAAGGCACAATCTATATTATTGGCAGAACGTTTAGTTTTAAACTGTATGCAACGAATGAGTGGCATTGCAACTAAAACTAATTATCTGGTACAACTTTGTAAAGGCACAAAAGCGAAAGTTATTGATACACGTAAAACAAGCCCAAACTTAAGAGGTTTGGAAAAATGGGCTGTAGTTATTGGCGGTGGAGCCAATCATAGAATTGGCTTATACGACATGATTTTAATTAAAGACAATCATATTGACTATGCAGGTGGAATAAACGAAGCAATAGAAGCTGCAAATAAATATCTTAAATCAAAGAAGAAGAAACTTAAAATTGAAATTGAAGCCAGAAACCTTGAAGAAGTAAAACAAATACTGGAGATTGGAAGTGTGGATAGAATAATGCTTGATAATTTTTCAACTGACAATATTAAGAAAGCAGTTAAACTTATAAAAGGAAAGTATGAAACCGAAGCTTCGGGAGGCATTACAGAACTAACAATTAATAGTTATGCTAAATGTGGTGTAGATTTTATTTCTGTTGGAGCTCTTACTCACAATATTAAAAGCCTTGATTTAAGTCTTAAGGCAATCTAAAATGCGGCACAAGCACATTAAAAGGTATATAACTTTTGCTCCTATTTATAGTTTAATCAAAATAAGTAAAAGGGTCATTTTACCCGGCTTTGAAAAATTATCCTTTTATAT
>CAIRRW010000550.1 GCA_903881065.1 uncultured Bacteroidota bacterium | reverse complement strand
CCCTAAAACAGGAAAATTTAAACTTTCACGTAAGGCGTTGTTGCCAAAACCAGAAGCTGCGCCGAAGGCTTAATAATTATTGTGGTATAAAATTTAATACACGTTTTTTAAAAGAGGAGTAACGAAAGTTGCTCCTTTTTTTTATTTAATCTTAATTGGACTTTAAAATAGTGAAGATTTTATAGTCCAATTTTGTTGATATTATCAGTTAGCTAATCAGTAAACTTATATCCAACTCCTCGTATAGAATGAAAGTGTTTTGGTTCTCGAGGGTTTTCTTCAAAATATTTGCGGAAAACAAGAATATAATTGTCAATTGTACGAGAGGTAGGAAAAGCATCCGCACCCCACACCTTATTAAGTATTTCTTCTCGAGAAATAACTTCGCCTTTACGCTTAATCAAAAGTTTTAATAATGCTATCTCTTTCTTGGTAATGTCCATTTCATCTCTGTGGACATCTTTTATTTTATAGGTGATAAAATTTATTGAACAAGAATCAAAAGAATAGTTTGTAAAATCATTTGCTGGTATTGAGACTGTATTATTGCGTCTGAATAGAATTTGGATTCGCAATAATAATTCTTCAAGGTTAAAAGGTTTGGTTAGATAGTCGTCTGCACCTAATTTTAGCCCTTGAATTCTATCTTCACTTGAACCTTTTGCAGTTAAGAATAAGATAGGAATATTAGTGTTTTCTTTTCTGATTTCTTCGCAAACATCGAAGCCATTCATTTCAGGAAGCATAACATCTAATAGCACTAAATCGAAATTGCTATTACGGAATTCTCTAAGAGCTTCAAATCCTGTTATCGCTGTTGTAACAGCATAGTTTTCGAATTCCAAATTTAGTTGAATTGTTTTTAAAAGATGTTCCTCGTCTTCTACCAATAATATTTGTTTCTTATTCATACTTACCAAGAATGATTATAAATATCTGACTTTTAGATTGTAAAATGGTTTAATTATTAGAACTTTAAAAATAATTTTTATTTCCTGAAAATTTTTATTTCTCCATTCATATTTACTTTAATGATGGTGGAAGGGCGGGTATTATTAGTTTCGTTTTGTCGCCAGTTTACAATATAATCTACTTTAGAAGAAACAAAATCGGAAATGTCGGAAAACGAAGCAGGAGAAGGCTCTCCGCTTATGTTGGCAGAAGTGGAAATGATAGGCTTCCCGAACTTATGAATTAAATTTCTGCAGAAATCATCTTTCACAATTCTAATTCCCACACTGCCATCAGCAGCAATGATGCTGTCTGCAAGGCCGCGGCCATCATGATAAATAATGGTAATTGGATGGTCCGCTGCTTCTATCAAATCCCAGGCAACCGCAGGAACCTCTTTCACATAGCGGTTCAGCATCTTTTCGTCACATACTAGCACCACCATGCTTTTGTATTCGGCACGTTGTTTAATCTTGAAAATCTTGGCTACAGCTTCCTTGTTACGTGCATCGCAACCGAGCCCCCAGACAGTATCTGTAGGATAGAGGATAGTTCCTCCTTTATGTAAAACATCAAGTGTTTTTTTTAATTCTTCTTCCAAGAGTTCGGATAACTAATAATTGCGAATTTACGAATCTTATTGTAATAAATCTTTAATCTCAATAGAAAACCCGCATTTAAAATGTCCTTTTGGGCAGGCTTTGTAACCGTGAAGTCCGCATGGACGGCAATCAAGAGCCACTTTTGTTTCAACTATTCGCGCATTATCACTCAGCGGACCAAAGCCGAAAGCAGGAACAGTGGAGCAGAAAATAGCGGTAGTAGCTGCATTCATGGCAGAAGCAATATGCATAGGTGCCGAATCATTTACATAATTCATCTTCGCATCCTGCATTAATGCTGCTGACTCAAGGAAATTTAATTTCCCGGCAAGGTTCACACAACTTTCCAACTTTGAACTTTGAACTTCAGACTTAATCCACTCGCAAGCCGCTGCATCATCAGGTGCACCAAGTAAATAAATAGTATAATCAGGTAACGCATCGATTAATTCAACCCATTTTTCTTTCGGGAATTGTTTGGTAAACCATACTGAAGTGGGAGCAATACAAATATAGGACTTGGTTTTAAATTGTTTTACTGCATCATAGTTTTCGCTGGTAGGATATAGCTTTGGCTTGGCTGCAATAGAATCTGTAATGCTTTCAATTAATTGCTGATTGCGTTCTGTTTCATGTTTCCCGTTTCCAATTTCATGTTTTATTTTACTGGTGAACAAAAAGGAAAGAGGATTTTTATCAAACCCTATTATCTTTTTCCCGCCGGAAAACCCTGCTATAAAGCCTGAACTTGCAAAGCGATGGAGATTAAAAACAGAATCATATTTATTGGAACGAATCTGTTTTGTTATGGAAAGAAGATTCTTTATTTTATTTTGTTTCTTGTCCCAGACAAAAACAGTTCCTATAAAAGGATGGTTTTTCAATAGACCTTCATTTCCTTTTCGCAATACAAAATCAATAGTTGCATTCGGGTAATGCTGATGCAGCTTCTCAACCAAGGCAGTTGCAAGGATTACATCACCAATAAATGCGGTTTGAATAATGAGGAACTTCAAGGTTAAAATATATTATACTTTGAAAGAAGAGTAACAGCCAATGCTAATAGCGCAGGTAAAGCCTGAACAACGAATATCTTTTTTGAAGCTGTCAATGCGCCATAAACACCGGCAACGATAACACAGGATAAAAAGAAAACCGCAACATTTAGTTGCCAAATTTTATCATCAATAAAAAAACTCCAGATGAGTCCGGCAGCCAGAAAGCCATTGTACAAGCCTTGATTGGCAGCTAAAGTTTTTGTCGGCTTAAATAATTCGGATGGCATTGCTCCTTTGAATACTTGTTTTCCTTTGGTTTCCCATGCAAACATTTCCATCCACAAAATGTAAAGATGTTCTATTGCCACCAACCCAATCAAGAATTCACTTATTAATTTCATCAGCTATTAATTAAGCGAGAAGTCCAGTTTCACAGTGATAGAAGCAGTTTTGTTTTTAGAAGAAGTATTGAAAGTGCCTCCCCAACTGTAATCTTCGGAAGAGTTTTGCCCTGTAATCTGAAATATTCCCATATCCGCTGACGATAAATGATCAATCTTTCCACCGGCATTTTCTGCAATGTTTTCAGCTCTTGTACGTCCATCTTTAGTTGCAGAAGCAAGCATTTCTATTTTTAAATCAGCAAGTTTGGTATAATAATAACGCGGCGCATCCGAATAAAATTCAACTCCTTTGTCAATCAATTCGGTCACTTCACGAGAAACCTGTTCTACTTTATTTACACTTTTGGATTCTATATTTACATGTTGAGTAAGATTAAATCCGGTAAATACATTGGTTTCCAATTTATCGTTATTCTTTATATGATCAAATTCTTTATTGATGATAACGGCACTGAAAACAATTTCCTTTTCAGCTATCCCCTTGCCGACAAGATATTGTTTGATTGTTGCCATGTCGTTCTTAAGTTTTTCAAATGCTTCTTTGGTGGTCATTTCCTTACGTTGAAAAGAGCCGCTCCATACAATTAAATCCGATTCAAAATCGCGGGAAGCCATACCAGTAACATTAATAGAGTTGTGAGTTTGATGCGACTTTTTCCAGGCACCTGCAAGAATACTCGTACTTATTATTATAGCTAATGCTATTATAATAGTGGTGAATGTGTTTTTCATTTATTGGATGTTTGTTTCGGAGGTCAAAGTTAATTAATAAAAGTTGATTTTCGATAGTTGCAATATTAGTGATTTAATAAAGGTGCAAAAGAAGAACTTGCCTCCAAAAAGTAGAATTGGGGGAGAAAAGAACTTCTTGGATTTTTCTATTGGTTCCGGAAGGGGTTGTGATGGTGTTGGATGGTCTTCTATTTGAAGTAAGGAGTATAGTATTATGTGAATTATTAAACCTGATAGGTTTTGAAAGTAGTCTGATTTTTGTGTTGGTATGGAAAACTTGAGGAGAACGCTGAACTTGCAATTGCGCCCGATTGTACTGTAAATCCTTTTCTCTGCCTTTTTCGGGCAGAGAAAAGATTGAAAGGGAAAGCGGGAAGGTGCTTGCAGAGATGCAGGAACTTACTCGCCCAAATATTAATTGTTAGTTTATGAGTTAGTAGTTGTCTGAATACTTAAATCAAACTACTCAATACTCCTTTAAACATTGAAGCGGAAGTGCATCAAATCGCCATCGTTCACCACGTATTCCTTTCCTTCAACGCCCATTTTACCGGCTTCTTTGCACGCTGCTTCGGAACCAAGGGTGATAAAATCGTTGTATTTAATGACTTCGGCACGGATAAATCCTTTTTCAAAATCGGTATGAATAACGCCGGCAGCTTGGGGTGCAGTCATTCCTTTGGTGATAGTCCAGGCACGTACTTCTTTAACTCCGGCAGTGAAATAGGTTTGTAAATTAAGAATGCGATACGCAGCTTTGATAAGATAATTGACGCCGGGCTCTTGCAATCCCATTTCGCCAAGAAACATCTGGCGTTCTTCGTAGGTTTCCAAACCTGCAATTTCGGCTTCCATGGCTGCTGTGATGATAAGCACCTCTGCATCTTCATCTTTCACGGCTTCTTTCACCGCATCCACATATTTATTGCCTGTTTTTACTGATGCTTCATCTACATTGCAAACATAAAGCACGGGCTTAATGGTAAGCAAACAGCAATCAGCAACATATTCCAAATCCTGCTCCGAAAGGTTGGCAGAACGGGCAGACTTGCCTTGTTCTAGTAGATTTTTTATAACGGAAAGTACGTCGTATCCTTTTTTAGCATCTTTGTCATTCCCTGTTTTGGCTTGCTTTTCCAAGCGTTTCATTTTGGTTTCAACAGTCTCCAAATCTTTCAACTGAAGTTCGGTATCAATGATTTCTTTGTCGCGTACCGGATTCACAGAACCATCAACATGAACTACATTCGGGTCATCAAAACAACGTAGAACGTGAATGATAGCGTTGGTTTCGCGGATGTTGGCAAGGAATTTATTTCCTAATCCTTCACCTTTACTTGCACCTTTCACCAAGCCTGCAATATCAACAATCTCTACTGTTGTAGGCACTACTCTTTCGGGATTCACTATTTTTTCGAGCGCTAATAATCGTTCATCAGGAACTGTAATAACGCCTACATTGGGCTCAATAGTACAAAACGGATAGTTGGCCGCCTGTGCTTTTGCATTAGATAAACAATTAAATAAAGTTGATTTTCCCACATTCGGTAATCCCACAATTCCACACTGTAATGCCATTTTATTAAGTTAAAAGTTATAAAGTTTAATGTTCTTCATCTTTAAATAAAGTATTGAAAGCTATTTAAAGATTCATTTTTTTCAGGGCGCAAATATAGTTATCTAAACCTTATTGGAGTTCTTAAATTACGTTATTTATTTGAGTTTTCAACAAAGCACTATTATTTTCAACAATACCAAGAAGGCTGATAAAAAAAGGTACTTTTGACAACATTAATTTTCACTTAATAACATTAATAATAAACAATGGCAACAATTACAGAGTTGGAAAAAATAGTTCCTCAGGTTCGTCGAGATATAGTAAGGATGGTACATGCGGTTAATTCAGGTCATCCCGGAGGTTCATTAGGTTGTGTTGAATTTCTTGTTTCGCTTTATTTTAATGTGATGAAACACAATCCGCAGCCCTTCTCGATGGATGGCAAGGAGGAAGATTTTTTTTTCCTTTCCAATGGTCATATTTCTCCTGTGTTTTATAGTGTTCTGTCGCGTTCAGGATATTTTCCGGTGAAAGAACTTTCTACATTCCGCAAGCTGAATACACGTTTGCAGGGACATCCTACAACACATGAAGGATTGCCTGGAGTGAGAGTAGCATCGGGTTCGTTAGGGCAAGGCATGTCAGTAGCAATAGGCGCGGCTTTGACAAAGAAACTGAATAAAGATAACAGTATTGTGTATTCATTGCATGGCGATGGCGAGTTGCAGGAAGGGCAGATTTGGGAAGCGGCTATGTATGCAGCAGCAAAGAAAGTAGATAATATTATTTCAACAGTTGATATGAACGGCCAGCAGATTGACGGTTCCACTGATCAGGTATTGCCTATGGGTAGCCTAAAAGCGAAGTTTGAAGCTTTTGGATGGGATGTGATTGATTTGCCTGAAGGAAATAATGTTTCTGCAATTGTTGCCGCACTTAATAAAGCCAAAGAACATACAGGCAAAGGAAAGCCGGTGATGATATTAATGAAAACCGAAATGGGCAATGGTGTTGATTTTATGATGCACAGTCATAAATGGCATGGTGTAGCGCCTAATGATGAACAGCTTGCAAATGCATTAAGTCAGAATGCGGAGACGCTGGGGGATTATTAATACGAAATTCTAAATACTAATATCTAAATTCTAATGGGGCAAAAACAAAAGACATTATTTAATTTGAAACTGATTCTACCTATAATTGTTCTCGTTTTATTTCTTTTTTCTTGCCTCTCACTCTCCGCTCAACCAAAGCCCAATATAAAACCGCTTACCCGTATTGAATTTGTATTTGATGCCTCCTTCAGTATGTTCGGGCAGTGGCAAAGTGGTATGAAAATAGATATTGCCAAGAGGATGTTAATTGAATTTCTCGACAGCATAAAGGGTGTTGATAATCTGGAAATTGCCTTGCGTTGTTATGGTCATCAGCATAGTTTGAGGCCTGAAAGAGATTGCAAGGACACCAAACTGGAAGTTCCATTTGGTAAAGATAATTTTCTTGCTATTAAAAATAAGTTAAAGAATATTTATCCGAAAGGAACTACTCCAATTGCATATTCATTGGAACAATGTGCTGCCGATTTCCCTACAACATCTTCTAAAACTGTACGGAATATAATTATATTAATAACTGATGGTATTGAAGAGTGTGATGGCGACCCTTGTGCTGTTTCTCTTGCGCTACAGAAGAAAGGAATTATTTTAAAACCATTTATTATTGGTATCGGACTCGACCAAAGCTTTATCAATTCATTTGGTTGTGTAGGTAAGTTTTATGATGCTTCGAACGAATCTACTTTCAAAACAATATTAAATGTTGTTATTTCACAGGCATTAAATAATACTACAGTACAGGTAAATTTAAATGATTTAGCAGGCCGACCTTCTGAAACAGATGTAGATATGACCTTTTATGACCAGACTTCAGGCATTATCCGGTACAATTATATGCATACTATTAATAATAAAGGCGTGCCTGATACAATAATTCTCGACCCCATTGGAACATATAGAATGGTGGTACATACAATTCCGAAGGTGGAGAAAAAAGACATTACTTTAATTGCCGGCAAACATAATATTATTGCTGTAGATGCTCCGCAAGGCTATATTAATATGAAGGTGGAAGGGAAAAATAATCCGCAATGCATTGTGCGAAAAATGGATGAAATGAATACGTTGCACATTCAACTGTTTAATACTCAGGAAAAATATATTGTTGGGAAATATGATTTGGAGATACTTACCTTGCCACGAATAAAACTAGAGAAAGTAGATGTAGGACAAAGTAAAACTACAACAATCGAAATTCCTCAAGCGGGCACAGTTAATATAACAAAACCAAGCGAAGGACCAGGTAGTTTATATGTGTTGGAAAACAATAAAATGGTTTTTGTTTGTAATCTCAATGCTAATATCATGCAGGAAAGTATTTTGCTTCAGCCGGGTAAATACAGAATAGAATATCGTCCTAAAAACGCCAAAGAATCAGTATATACTATTGAACGGGATTTTAAAATAGAGTCGGGAATAATTACTCCTTTGAGATTATACTAGCTTTATTATCAAAGGATACAACGTTTTATTACATTAAATAAATAAGTCCTTGTAATAATTTCTTGAAATAATTTTGTCGGGTTAAAAAATTACTTACTTTTGCAGTCCGAAATTCAAGCGAAAGTAGCTCAGTTGGTAGAGCGCGACCTTGCCAAGGTCGAGGTCGCGGGTTCGAACCCCGTCTTTCGCTCCAAGAGAAAACCTTCTCTTTAAAGGGAAGGATTTTTTTTGACTGTCGAAACAGATGCCCAGGTGGTGGAATTGGTAGACACGCAGGACTTAAAATCCTGTATTCATTGCGAATGTATCGGTTCAAGTCCGATCCCGGGTACTAAGAGAGACAAGCCTTACAGCTTGTCTCTCTTCTTTTTTGGACCTTCCTTGATTTTATAATTGAAATTTTATAATTATTTTTATTCAATACTAATTTTTTCTCCTAAAAACTTCGGCTTAGTATTGAATATAATATCAATAAACACTTTGTCACGGGCAAAAAATTCTCTGATTTTTGTTTTGAAACCTTTGTAGGCATCTACATCCTTTGCATTGAATCCATAGGCTTCAATTCCATTTCTTCTGGCAATGTAAACTGCTCTTTCGTTATGAAACTTTTGTGAGATAATGATAAATGTAGTTTGTCCGAAAATTTCTTTTGCACGAATAACTGAATCGAAGGTACGGAAACCTGCATAGTCCAAAAATATTTTATCACTGGGAATTCCCCTCCTGATAAGTTCATTTTTCATATCAATAGGTTCGTTATAGTATTGTGTGCTATTGTCTCCGCTTATGATAATGTATTTTATTTTGTCCCTGTTGAACAATTCCACTGTTGCATCAATTCGATTATAAAAGAATTCGTTTTTGCTGCCATTTCGCAAGTGTTTACTGGTACCAAGCAATAAACCAACTTTTGAAGGGCTTATTTTATCAATATCTTCAGTAAGATAATTTTCACTTGCTTTAATAATTTTTGAATTTGCCCAAATTGTCAATACAATAATAATAGCAATCGAGCTAAGAAATGCAATTAAATATTTACGTCTACGATTCATTATTTATCAGCTACAGGAAATTTCTCAATTAATTAAATCCAAAGTTATACTTTTTAGTTAAGTAGATAGAATGCAAAATATCATATTCAATTTAATTGAGTTGTTATTTGAGAAAGAAGCACATTAATAAATTTCATTTTTCGAAATAATATACAACACACAAAAGTTGAATAATTTTTAAAAATATTTTAATAATT
>CAIRRW010000549.1 GCA_903881065.1 uncultured Bacteroidota bacterium | reverse complement strand
TGTATAAATGCCATTTGCAAACGAACTCATGTCAAATTGAGTAGTGTTTGAATTCATTTCCTGAACAAAGACTAGTTCGCCTAAAGTATTATAAACAGTTACTTTTATTGGCTGACTTATGGTAATATAAAAAATACCATTAGACGGATTTGGATAAACTTCAACAGCAACTGCAGCTGCAACGGTATTTACTACGGCACATCCATCCACTGTGATGGAAGAGGTAGCGGTGTTGATACATCCATTTCCATCAGTATATGTATAGGTAATCACGGAGTTACCTACGCCTGCAATATTGGGATTAAACATACTTCCGGTAACTCCACTGCCAGTGTATGTTCCGCTTGCAGGGTTACCGGCAGCTAATGCATATGCAGCCCAGTTAACACAAGCTACATTGGTTGTTTCAACGTATGATACTGTTGGCAATTGATTAACGTTAACTGTTACAGAAGCAGAATTTTTACATCCGTTTCCATCGGTACCTATAACATTATAGGTAATGGGTAAAGTTGGATTGAAGACTATGCCATCCGTTACGCCATTATCCCAAACATAAGTTGTAGCTCCACTGCCAGTTAAAGTTTCGGCATCTCCTGCACATATTGGTGTAGCAGATGCATTTGCAGTAACAGTAGGTAATGGATTTACAGGAACAGTAATAGAAGCAGTATTTACACAACCATTTTCATCGGTTCCGGTAACGATATATGTAAGAGGAACTGCAGGACTGAAAGCTACACTATCGGTAACACTGTTATCCCATGTATAGGAAGAAGCACCACTACCAAACAATGTTAAAGAATCACCACTACAAATAGGTGATGCTGATGAGTTAGCTGTTACAATTGGCAACTGATTTACCGTAATAGAATCAGGAGTTCTAGCAGCGCTTGCACAACCTTGAACCCCTGTAATAGTCCATGAAATAACTACCTGTCCATTACCTAATTGGAAACCTTGAGTATGAATAGCATTTGCAGGAAAACTGCTTCCACCAGCACCACCAGCCCAAGTGCCGCCGCCGCCGCCAAATAATCCACCGCCGCCGCCGCCGCCATCAGAACAAACACCTGCACCACCACCCGTTCCTAATGAACCATCAGATGCAGTGCAATATCCAGGATAAGTTCCACCTATTCCTCCGACTACTTGAGTTCCGCCGCTTCCTGCTCCTGTTCCCAGAAGAATATTACCACCGTACCCGCCTTCTCCAATAGTATCTCCACCCATTCCTCCTCTATCATAACCTACACTAGAATAATTAAAAGAGCCACCGCCGCCGCCGCCGGCAACAATTAATCTGTCGGATAAAGTATAAGGACTGATACGAATATCGGAAGCACCACCACCACCGCCACCACCATAAGAACCCCAGGCTGTAGCCCCGCTACCACCTCCATTATAACCGCCTACACCACCAACAGTTGTTGTACCATCAGCACCTGCACCACCAACATTTATATTTAATGTATCACCTGGATTAACAGTAATAGAAATCTGTGCCCTTCCACCATTTCCACCAATGTCAACAGCAGGAAAATTTGAAGCCCCGCCTTGTGCACCTCTTGCATCAATGGATAAACTTGTAACCCCAGTTGGCACAATAAAACTTTGCACTGCCCCTATATAATTAAATGTTTGAGAACCGTTAACTGTTATTATTGATTGCGATTCGGCAAAGTAAGTTGTAGAGGAAGAAGGGCTTACCGAATAGTTTACTCCACTTGCAACATTTGTAATTAAAGTCCCTCCTGTGGCAGCAGTCCACCAGTTAATAGTATTGCCAGCAGATGTAGCATTTAAATCAGTTAATGCACCTATACAAAATGAAGCAGGGTTTGCAGCAAGCAAAGCAGGCGCAGCAGGCAACGTATTAACAGTAAAAATATCGGCACTGATGGCTGTATTAGCTGCCACTATACTTATTGGTCCTGTGGTGCCTGCCCCTACCGTTGCTGTAATTTGAGTTACAGAATTAACTGTAAATGAAAGTGCACTTGTTCCTCCAAAGAGAACATCTGTAACGCCAGTAAAGTCAGTTCCGGTAATTATTGCAGAAGTAGAATTGGGGCAACCGTATACAGGAGAAAATGAAGTAACAGTAGTACTTCCAAGAATAAGAGGAGAAGCTGTTGAATGTGATTTTGTGTTGTTAATCTTCGGTGTTGATGCAGTTTCGGCATTGGACTTATATCCTTTGGAAAGAATTGCAATCTGCGCCGTTGAATTAATTGCAAGGCATACAAAAATAACAAATGTCTGTTTAGTTAAAATAGAAATTTTTCTCATGTTTATTAGGATTTAAGTTTAGATGAATATTCTTTGAGTTCAATGTTAATACAATTAACCAATATTAAACATGATGCAAATCATAATGTCAAGAATTATCAACTAGTGTTTAAAATGTATATGAATAATATATGAATAAATATTTAAAGTAATGGTATTGAGAAAAACTGCACTTTATAAAAATGGGAATAATTTTTCTTCATAGTTACATGATAAATTTTTACGCATTCAATTTCTTCGCGAGAAAATAACCCATACTGAAACAAGCTTGCAATAAATAGCCGCCTGTAGGAGCATCCCAGTCAAGCATCTCGCCAATGCAAAAATGATTCGGCAATTGTTTCAGTTGAAAATACTCATCTATCTCATTCAAAGGAATGCCCCCGACAGTGCTGATGGCTTCATCGATGGGAGCCAATGCCGTAATATTAAAAGGGAGGTGCTTGATCTTTTCGGCAAGAATTGTTGAATAAGTATATTCTAATTTTGATAAAATAGTTTTTAATAATAGTATGTTAGTTTCATTAAATTTCAGCTCTGTTTCCAACACTTTGCTAATTGAATTATTGCCTCTGCTTTTCAGTTTATTCTTAATGTCATTTAATGTAACATTTGGTTTTAAATCAAGAAAAACGGTCGCACTTTTAATTTCATTTAATTGTTCTCGAATAGATGCTATCAACGCATATATTGCACCACCTTCTAATCCAAATTTTGTAATTACGAGTTCTCCCTTTTTTGCTGTTCCATTCATTTCTAAGGAAATATTTTTTAGAGATGTTCCTTCAGCTATTTCAATAAAATCTTTTTCCCAGTTAATTTTCACTGCACAATTTGAAGCTTGAAATGGGAGCGTATTAATTCCTGCTTTATTAAAAAATGCACACCAGCCACCATCGCTGCCTGTTACTTTCCAACTTGCTCCACCTAGTGCGAACACAGTAATATCAGTTTTCACAGCTATTGTTTCGTTATTGATTTGAAATAATAATTCGTTATTGTTATTCCATCCTGCCCATGTATGCAGCGTTTTAATAATAACATTATTTTGTTTCAATACATTTAGTATTGCATTAAGTACGTCAATTGGTTTTATTCCTTTAATAGGAAATACTCTTTTGCTGGTGCCTATATATGTCTCGATTCCTATGCTTTTCAACCATTGCTGCACATCGGTATTGGTGAATGAACGTATACTTTTTTCAAGAAACGAGGAAGGAATATATCTGGAAATAAATTGCTCCAACTCTTCGGAATGAGTCAGATTAAACCCGCCATCACCTGCCACTAGTAGCTTTCGGCCTACCGCATTATTACGTTCGTAAATGGTAACGTCGTACTTATTGGTATCGATATGAGAAGCCAACATTAATGCGGCAGCACCTCCTCCAATAATTGCTATTGACTTTTTTATTTTCATCGGCGATTCAAAACTACTTTTTTATTTCCAACCTTTGTATTAAACCTTTTCATACCTTTAAAGTCGTAAAATCAATTAACTAATTAAAATAAAAAGCAATGAAAAAAGTAATTCTAAGTTTAGCTGTCGCGGTAATTGTTTCGGCAAACTGTGTGGCTCAAGAGCAGACAAGACAAATGAAAACGCCTGAAGACAGAACGGAAAGACAGGTAGAAAAAATGAACAAAGACTTATCCTTAACAGATGAGCAAAAGCCGAAGGTAAAAGAAATTGTTTTGAAACATGAACAAGCACGCGAGGAATTGAATAAAAAATATCCTGAGAAAAATGAAGCTTATAGAGCAGAGAACAAAAAGTTAAATGAACATGCTGATGAGCAAATCAGAGCTGTTTTAACAAAAGAACAATTGGAGAAACGTAAACAATTCCGTGAAGATGCAATGGAAAAACGTAAGAATGCAAATCCTGGTAAACAAGAAGAAAACGCACCTGCACCTCAACCAAAATAATAGAATTATTACTCAATCATAAAAAAGGCCTTCCGAATATCCGGAAGGCCTTTTCTTTTTAAAGAAGTTTAATTTATCAATGCCCGCTTGTTATTTTGCAATAACAAGTTTCTTTGTGAATACTTTATTGTCAGTTCTTAATTGCAACAAATAAATCCCTGAAGAAACTGAAGAAGCATCGAATTCGGTTTTATAACTTCCACTCATTTTGTTTCCTGATTCAATTACCGCTACTCTGTTACCGATTAAATCAATAAGTTTAATCTCGATACTTGAAGCATGATTTAACGAATAGGAAATAGTGGTGGAAGCTGCAAATGGATTAGGGTAATTCTCCAAAGATTCAACAATTTCGTTATGTTGTTGTACACCCAAAGTCAATGGATTGATTATAGAAATAGTAGTAACTTGTGAAAGAGAATGCCCCGGATTGATTGAATCGCAAAAAGTAGCAGTACAGGCAATTACAGGCATGGTATCTGTAGCTATTGTTAAACAGACGCTATAAGGACCACTGCCAATTGTATATGTATGTTGAGGATAAGGCAAAGTAGATGAAGTGCCATCGCCAAAGTCCCATAAATAAGTAGCAACTGTATTCCCATTATTTCCACTTGAATAGTTATATAGCCAATAATTATAAGGATTAAGCGAATCATGTACGATTACGAAATTAGCACTGCATGGGGCACTAGCACCAGCACCAGCATAAAAATATTCGCATGTGGAATAACTGCATGAAGGATCAGTAGAAGATGAAACGGTGAGGCAAGCAGTATAATATCCAGCACTTGAATATATATGGTGAGGATTCGCAGTGTGTCCATAAGTCCCATCACCAAAACTCCAACTATAAGTATCCGCACTACCTGTAATAGTTGATGTTAACGAAACTCCGTTACCAGTAGCATCGTTGGTATAACCAATACTTGATCCGCAAGTGGCAGGTGCCTGAATATATACTGAATCACAGTATGTATTATTACATCCATATGTGTAATTAACAACATCAAGACATATATAATAGTGTCCCGGAGCATTGTAAGTATGTGTAAAGCTTAAATGTGCTGTACTATCTTGCGTGCCGTCGCCATATTGCCAGAAATAGTGTAAGGCAGTTCCAGTCGATTGGTTTGAAATATGAACCAAACCGCCCCCGTTTAATGTATCGGCATAAGTAGTAAAATACGCCGAGCAGCCCGGAGGTGTAGTATTAACAACTGTTACCGAATCGCAATAGGAACAAGTTACATGACCTATTGAATCTGTAGCTGTTAAACAAACTTGCCAAGTACCCGTATGGAAAGTAGCTGTTGTTGTTGTTGAACTTCCAGCGGAGCCATTTCCGAAACTCCACGAATACGAATAGTTATTTACAGGAGCAACTGTAAATGTTACTATTCCATTGTTTGCCGGGTCTACAGAATACGTGTACGTAACCGGACATTGTGCCTGCATAACATTAATGCTTAGCAGAGCAATTAGTAAAGTTGAGAATAATTTTTTCATGATAAATAATTTAAGAGTTAATATTTTGTATTTGTTTAACTGAATAACCAGAAATGAAAGAATGGTTGCCTGAGAGATAAAAAATATTTATGTAAAATTAATAAAATTTCAGGCAACCTTCTAACAAAATGATGTATTATACTATGAAAGATAGAAAGATTTTTGGTAGCTTGGCTGTATGAATGAGGATTGGCAACTAATAGAAAGCTGTAAACATAATGATTCTGATGCATTCGAGAGGTTATATATAAAATATGCTTCGAAGATGAAGGGCGTTGCTTTTCGTTATGTAAACGATTCTGCTGTTGCTGAAGATATTTTGCAGGAAGCTTATATTAAAGTATTCGTCAACCTGAAAACATTTGATACTAAAGGCTCATTTGAAGGGTGGCTAAGAAGAGTGGTAGTAAATTCCTCCATCAATTATTATCACTCTATAAAAAAGCAACAGGAAAAACTATCGGATTTAGGATATATTCTGGAGAATGATGGCGAGGAGGACAGTGTGGATGAGAATTATGATTATTCGATGGAGGAATTAGTAGAGTCAATTGGGATGCTACCAGAAGGATATAAAATGGTTTTTAATATGTATGTGGTCGATAATTTTACGCATAAAGAAATAGCTTCGGCATTAAATATTACGGAAGGCACTTCAAAATCGCAGCTTTCCAAAGCAAGAGAATATTTAAAAAAGGTATTGGAAAAACAAAAAACAGTTTCTAATGGAATATAAAGAAAATAAGTTTGACGAGATGTACCGAAAGCAACTGGAGGAATTTAAGTTGCCGGTATCGGATAACGTGTTTGCAAATATTAAATCACAAGTAGAGTTGGCGAAACCTAAAAACAAGTTTGGCTATGGTTTCTGGATTTCATATGTTTCAATAATTATTGGCTTGGTAGTGATGGGATATTTTATGATTAATAAGGATAATACCAGAGGAAAACAGGAATTGAGCATACAGGACTCGAAAAAACTAAATACGAGCTCACAAAATATAAATATGAGCTCGCAAAACACAAATACGAGTTCACAAAATATGAATATGAGCTCACAAAACACAAATACGAACTCACAAAGCACAAATACGAGTTCGCAAAACATAAATATGAGCTCGCAAAACATAAATACGAACTCGCAAAGTTCAAATGTGAGTGCTATAAACAATGAAATAACTTCTTTAGGAAAAAAACCTGATGAAAAAATAGACTCAATGAAATTATCAATTAAGGACAATATTAATGATTCATCTGTTTTATCCTCCTCGATTGAGAAGAAAACAGAAGAGAAGAAGGAGGAGGTGCGAACAATTGACTTGAAAGAGGTGAAAACTGAAGCACAAAAGGATTCAATTCAGAATGCATCTTTAGCAAAAGCAGATTCGATAAAACAAAATAAGCAGGCTTCACCAATTGATGATAATAAACTTAAACAGGAAAAAAACAATGTTCGGTTTATAGGAATTAATGGAGGTACTTCAATTGCATTCCGAACCTTAAATGTCGGCAACAATACAGGTGCTGAAAACAGAATGCAAAATGAGAAATCGATTGTAACTTATAATGCAGGTTTGGATTTTGGTTTAATCAAGAAAAATAAATTGATTTTTTCGGCAGGAATACATATGACAAATTTAGGTGAGAAATATAATTTCAATAATACATCAGTTAAAGCTACCTCCAAGGATTCAACTTATTCTGATACAATGGGAGTTCACACTATTATTCAAACAGTTAACACGACTGTAAAAAGTGAATTTAGCAGGCAAAACAATTATCAGTTTTGGGGTATCCCGATACTTATTGGTTATAAATTTAACTTAACTGATAAATTATTTGTTGCCCCCTGCATCAGTATTAATTTTAATTACCTGCTTAAAGGCAGTTCTACATGGTTTGATACAAATACTATCCAGCAAATTGACTATATTACAACGAATGATTTTAATCGATTATCTCTTTCAGGAACCTTTAAATTGGATCTGGGTTTAACTATAAAAGATAAATGGAGTGTGATTTTACAGCCCGAATATACAAGATGGTTTCAATCGATTTATAAAAAGGGTGACGAGATAAAACTCTATCCATATTCCTATACTATTAATGTAGGAGTGCGGTATATGTTTTAAACTAGGCATAACCAAGTTCACTCATTATACTTTTCTAAAATTTCGCAACTTCCCAACCTTCCTTCATTTCTTTAATTTCAGATTGATTAAAGGCTGATTAAAGTCATAGTTCCTTCCTGCGGCTAGCAATACATTTGCACGTCTTTATGTGGGAACAAATAAGTTCTTGAAAGGAGATTAACATTTTATTTATTAAATAAATGAATAATAAAATATATCAATGGCAAATGACTGGTTTGAACGAGGATTTCAAACTTGTAGAAAGTGAATTTTCGGAAATTAGGGGAAATGAAGTAGTAGTAAAAATTGCAGGTTGTGGCGTATGTCATACCGATTTGAGCTATTGGCATTCTGGTGTACAAACCAAGCATGCATTGCCGCTTACTTTAGGGCATGAGATTAGTGGAACAGTAGTAGCCGGTAATATTAAGTGGCTGAATAAAAAAGTAATTATTCCTGCTGTGTTGCCTTGCGGCGAATGTGAACTTTGTAAAAAAGGACGCAGTAATATTTGCAGAAATCAATTGATGCCGGGCAATGATTTTCATGGTGGGTTTGCTTCTCACATTAAAGTGCCGTTTAAATATTTATGCGAAGTACCTGATTCTGTTTTAAAAACATATTCGCTCGAACAGCTTGCTGTTATTGCTGATGCAATATCCACTCCCTATCAGGTAGTTAAGAAATCGGAACTAGAAAGCGGCGATTTAGCAATAATAATTGGCGTTGGTGGCGTTGGAATTTATGGTGCATTGATAGCAAAAATAATTGGCGCTAAAGTGATTGCATTGGATATTAATGATGAGAAACTTGGAATAGCAAAACAAAATGGAGTGGATGCAACACTTAATATTAAAGGACTTGACAGCAAAGCGATAAAAGATAAAATAAAGGAAATAGCGAAAGAAATAAATGCTCCTAAAATTGGCTGGAAGATATTTGAATTTTCAGGCACCAAAGCTGGACAAGACCTAGCATTTAATTTAATCACCTTTACTTCTACTCTTTCAATAGTTGGCTTTACAATGGATAAAATAGAAGTACGATTAAGTAACCTGATGGCGTTTGATGCTAAACTTATTGGCACTTGGGGCTGTAAAGCGGAATTGTATCCTGAAGTTCTAGAATTGATTTCATCTGGAAGATTAAAGATAGAGCAGTTTGTTCAGACGTTTCCAATGTCGAAAATAAATGAGGTATTTAAAAACACTTTGGAACACAAATACACAAAACGTTCGGTTTTAGTTCCCGATTTCAATTAAATAAATATCAAATAAAACTTCTATGAAACTTTTAAAATTAATTTCTTGTTTATTGCTCTCACTAATTACTTATTACAGTGAGGCGCAGATTAGAAAAGATAGCGTAAGTGCCCAAATTGACAGATCTGTAATTATAAATTTGGAAACCCGTCAACTCTTCAAACGAAAAGGAAGATTTTTCTTTTATTGGGGATATAATAGAGAAGCCTTTACAAAAAGCAATATTCATTTTAAAGGAGACGGATACGACTTTACAATAAATAATATCACAGCGAAAGACCAACCTGAAGCTGTTTCCAACACATATATTAAATATAATACATTTTCGGTTCCTCAATATAATTACCGATTGGGATATTTCCTAAATGATAAAACCTTCATTTCTGTTGGAGAAGATCACATGAAATACTCCATAGATAAACAGACAACTTTAATGTCTGGTTCAATCACAAAAGATAATAATGGAGGTAAAAATATTGGGAATTACAATAATACAGAGGTACTTGTTGGTGAAGGAAGTGAAAACAGTGGAAACAGGGCAACAATAGCAGATTCCCTAAAAAGTGGATTTGTATCTAGCTTTGAACACTGCGATGGGTTGAATGATGTAACTATTGAACTTGGAAGAATTGAACAGTTGTGGATTTCAAAAAATGGCAAACACGTGCTAAGTGCATTAGGAGCAATTGGAGGAGGAGTTGTAGTCCCTGATTCAGATGTCGATGTGTTAGGGTATGCTCCAAAACATGATATGGAAACAGGAAAAAAATCATACCATCTTGCAGGATATAGCGGATCTGCACTTGTTGGTTTGGAGTTTACTTTCTTTAAGAATTTCTTTCTTCAAGGACGTTTAAAAGCTGGGTATATAAACTTACCCGATATTTTAACTACTGTGGAAGGAGGAAGAGCAAGTCAGCATTTTAGTTTTCTTGAATCTATGTTAGTAGTTGGCTACTCATATAAATTTGGTAAAAAATAATTCATAACTAATTAAATAAAAAATAAAATGGGAAATTTACACAGTCACAACTTAGTTGAAACAACTTTCAAAGAAATACTTTTTGAAAAACGTCCTTGTATAAATAATGATGGGAAGCCTGTTAAGGATTTATATAATGCATGGATAATATTAAATAATCCGAAACAATTTAACTCTTATACAACGGCAGCTGTAAAAGAAATTATTCTTGCTTTTGGTGAAGCATCAAATGACAGAAGTGTAGTAGCTGTTGTGTTTACTGCTGTTGGCGACAAAGCATTTTGCACGGGTGGAAATACGAAAGAGTATGCAGAATATTATTCGGGAAATCCGCAGGAATATTCGCAGTATATGCGCTTATTTAATGATATGGTAAGTGCAATATTGAAGTGTGAAAAGCCTGTAATTTGTCGTGTTAACGGCATGCGCATAGGTGGTGGTCAGGAAATAGGAATGGCTTGCGACTTTACAATTGCACAGGATTTAGCACGTTTCGGACAAGCAGGACCTAAGCATGGAAGTGCTGCAATTGGTGGTGCTACAGACTTTTTGCATTTATATGTAGGTATAGAAAGAGCAATGATGTCGTTGACACTTTGTGAACCATGGACTGCACATCAGGCATATAATTTCGGAATGATAACGGATATTGTTCCTGCATTAAAAGTGGACGGAAAGTTTGTTGCGAACCCTTTGGTAGTAATCGATAAACAAACCGATGAATTCGGGAAACTTATTTTCGGCACAATGAAAACCGGTGAAGAATTGAAAAGAGCTAAAGAATTGTTGGCTAAAGGAGAAGTGGATTTATCATTGCTTGATGAAGCAGTAAATAAATTAATTGCAAAATTATTGCATACCTTCCCTAATTGTACTTCAAAAACTTTATCAGAAGTACGTAAGAAAAAATTGGAGCATTGGGATAAAAATAAAGAGAGCAGCCGTGAATGGTTAGCGCTAAATATGATGAGTGAAGCCAAAGCGGGATTCCGTGCATTTAATTATGGGCCGAAAGAAAATCGTGAAGTTGACTTTGTTAAATTACGTCAATTACTTGCTGAAGGGCATGAATGGAATGAAGAGTTACATCAGATTATTTCACCGCAATTTCAAAACGCATAATATTTTATTTTCTTAATGATGAAAAAAATAAAAGTAAATTATACTCATAATAATTCAGTAGCCGAAATATTACTTGATGATGGAAAAGGAAATGTACTGGATCATTTGATGATGACGGAAATACAGCAATTACTAGATTCGTATAAAGACAGGAATGATTTGAAACTTATCACATTTCAAGGAGCAGGAAAACACTTTTCTTTCGGTGCGAGTGTGGAAGAACATCGCAAAGAATCTGCAACAGCAATGCTTCGCGGATTTCATCAGTTATTCTATACATTGAGAGATTTATCGATACCTACTGTTGCAAAAATTAGTGGGCAATGCTTGGGAGGAGGACTTGAACTGGCATTGATGTGTAACCAAATGTTTGCCGATAAGACAGCAAAATTAGGACAACCAGAAGTTATTCTGGGAGTATTCCCTCCACCTGCTTCTATTCTTTTACCTGAAAAAATCGGACTATCGCGTGCCGAAGATTTACTTTTAACAGGAAGAACAATAGGTGCCGAAGAAGCAAAAGATTTTGGATTATTGAATCTTGTTTTTGAAGATAAAACTTCGTTGGATGCAGGAACAAGTGATTGGATTAATCAGCATATACTCGCAAAGAGCGCTTCTTCTCTTCGATTTGCAGTGAAAGCATCAAGAGTAAAATTCAATCATATACTAAGTAACTTCTTGCCGCAATTGGAAAGTATGTATGTTAATCAATTAATGGAAACTACAGATGCCAATGAAGGCATTAATTCATTTCTGGATAAACGCAAGCCGGAATGGAAAAATAATTAACGAAGATTTCGTTAATTAGTGTGCTTTATTTTCCTTCTTACAACACGAACTTAATTTCTCATAAGCTTTTTTATCAGCAGGAATATCATCTGCATCATAACCAAGTTTCGAAATTGCTGTTCTGATCTTATCAGGATTAGTTTTTTGGGGATTATATGAAACAGTAATAATAGCTGATTTTACATCCAATTCTGATTTCTTTATTCCTTTTTCAAATACCAGATTGCTTTCCAGCGTTTCTTTACACATATCACAAACAGCTGATGTTTTAATTTTTATCTCGGAAAGGTTGGAATTTTCCTGAGCCGTTAATGTTGATGCTGTCAATACAAACATATTTACAATGCCTGTAAGTAATAATTTTTTTAGAGTTTTCATTTTTTATATTTTTATTATTTAATTGTTAATCTCATTCCTAAATAAAACGTTCTTCCTTCCAAAGGAGCATACACCATTGACGCATCAAAGTTAGGGCCAAAAGGATTGTCAGTTGCCACTATTGGATTCTTTTGAACATAATCCAAAATGTTTTCACATCCTAAATAAAGTTCAAATTTCTTGAATTTCTTGGTTATTTGTGCCTGCAACAAAAAATAATCTAAAGACTCTTTCGGAAGTTGGTATTGAACAGGGCTTGATACGGTACTTGGAATCCTGCTTTGCCCAAACCAGTTTGTTGTAAAATCAATTTTCCATACCTCTCTATAAGTAGTATAAGAAAGATTTGCCATTACTCTATGCTTTGGAATAAATGGTTTGTCCATCAACTCATAATTATAAGTAGTCTTCACATCATACCATTTATAAGCAAGTTTCACCGCTAGATTTTTTATCGGTTCAAAGTTGAAATCAAACTGCAAACTATTCGAATACGACTTCCCTATCAAATTATAAAAAACAATTTTATTTACATTTTGATCTAAATCCATTACCACTTGATTTACGAAATCAGTTCTAAAGAAGTCAACATTTACAGATGCCTCCCTCTCAAGTATCTTAAATCTCTGATTTGCGGAGAATCCATAATTCCAAGCTATTTCAGGTTTAAAAGTTTCCTTAATCTCTATCCTTCTCGAACTCGCAAATACTGATTGATTCTCAACAAATATATTTGCCGTTCTGAATCCTCTGCCGCCCGAAAACCTGATTGATGTTGTCTTCGATGGGTTAACTTTGATATGTAATCGCGGAGTAAACTGCATACCGTAAATATTGTGGTCATCCGCTCTCACACCTGCAACCAAAGAAAACTTATCCGCATGAGTATAAGTATATTCACAATATATACCCGGTACCTGTTCTGTTCTCTTGAAAGTAGAATCATTAAACTTTTCATCATAAATATCATAAATATAACTGGCACCTAACTTATATTTATGGTCAGTGGTGTTAATAATATCAGCATAAATAAAATTGGAATAAAAATACTTTTCTTCACCGGTATAATCTCTCAATCCGAAATACATATCCTGCGTCTGCCATTTACCGCTTGTTTGCAACCCAATACTTCTTCCCGGTTTATCAAATAGATAACCTGTCTTGGAAAAATATTCCAGCGACTGAGTGTTTATTCCTATACCATAACTCTTAGTTGTATTATAATCTGTGGCATAATTAAAATCCATTTGCCCTCCCTGTCGACTTTCCATTAGGGCTTTTAAACCAAGCTGAGCAGTTAGTTTTTTGCCGCTTTTATAATCCCATCTGTTAAATACATTATATTGTCGTACCAACGGCATGTCCAAAAACGAATCGTGATTTCGGTCTTCCTTATGGCTCATATCGCTTACACTGGCAAAAAGCAATGTACTCAATTTAGCATTAAATTTCTTATCAAAATGTAAATTCACTTCTACACGTTGCTTATCATTGATAAATACATTGGCAAAAAATCTGTTTTTATACAGATCGGGTTTTAAAAATTCCAGATTAATTTGTCCCGAAATACTCTCGTATCCATTCACTACAGAGCCTGTACCTTTCGTCACCATTATCTTATCAATCCATGTTCCAGGAATATAATTCAATCCATAAGCGGCTGAAAGCCCTCTAAGCATCGGAATATTTTCGGAAAGAATCTGTGTATATACTCCATCAAGGCCAAGCATCTGTATCTTTTTTGCGCCTGATACCGCATCAGTAAATGCAACATCTACAGACGCATTTGTAGTAAAACTTTCCGACAAATTACAGCAGGCTGCTTTCTGTAGT
>CAIRRW010000548.1 GCA_903881065.1 uncultured Bacteroidota bacterium | reverse complement strand
CTTGTCTTTTACGTTTCAATACTTTTTACTTGTATCCAGTAGGTTCACATCAGATAGGTAGGTCAGGGCTTGAAATTGGTAGTATACATGGTGCGAGTGAAAATATTTACTTGGTTTACCCGATACATAAGATTCCTGTTGGGGAGGCTAAAAGTAACGAAGGTAAAGAGTTAATTGAAATTAAAGACTTGATAGGAGGCTATAGTTTCGAACCTACCGTAAATGATGTGGTTAATGGGCGTGTTAGGGAGAACACAATAGTTCAATTTGAACGAAACGGTAATTTTTCAGAAGTTAATAAATTAACTGGCTACACGTATGGATATTACGATGCATTGTGGGATGAAAAAACAGAAGAAGGTAAAGAAGAAAAGAAACATGAAGTGAGTGAGGAGGATGTTGAGGGTGATGTTGAGGAAGAAAATGAGGAGGAGGATGTTGAGGGTGATGTTGAGGAAGAAAATGAGGAGGAGGAAGAAGTGAATGGCAGAATAATATATTTCAATGAAAACAGGCCAATAACAACCGATGATGTACCTTCTGATACGATTGAAATTAATTTCGGTGCTGATTTCAATCAACCAATAACTACAGGTGTATTACCCCCTAGCCTACAAATTATTGAGTTCGGTACTAATTTCAATCAGCCAATAACTGCAGGTGTGTTACCTAGCCTACAAATTATTTATTTCGGTACTAATTTCAACCAACCAATAACTGCTGGTGTACTACCTCCTAGTCTACAAATTATTGAGTTCGGTACTAATTTCAACCAACCAATAACTGCTGGTGTACTACCCCCTAGTCTACAAAATATTCGTTTCGGTACTAATTTCAATCAACCAATAACAGCAGGTGTATTACCCCCTAATCTACAAAGTATTTATTTCAGTGATAACTATGTTCTTCCATTACCAGTCAGGCATGGTCTTCAAGTTCATAGATAAATTACAGATTCTTCATATGATTCATATTTACCACAAAGTTACAAAATATAGATTATTTCTTCTTATAACAAGAAGAAATATACTAAATGTGAATAATTAGTGGACGAATAAAATCTGAAATTTCACGATCCAAGGATCCTCGTTTTCTTTCTAATATTAGTTGTTCTTCCTTTACCTTGAATAATTTTTCCTTCATTTCTTTCAACTTCAAAAATGCTGATAAACCTTGTCTATAAAAAGGTGAATTTTTTAATCCTTCAATATTAATTAAACCTTCAAAATATGCGGGTCCTTGTTTCCAATTAGCGTTATCAGATTTAAATACGAACCCCCAGCGTACTTTATTTGATTTAGCATTACATTGAATAAATGGGATCGCTCTATTTCTCATTGAATCCATAAATATAACAACCCATAGTTCCAACTCACCAATATAAATTAAACTTTCTTGTCTCTCAAAAGCGTGTATAATAGTTTTAGCAACATAAAGTGCGGCTCCATCAAGACTACAAGCTGTAGAAATTGTATTAATCCCTTCAATATACGCACATACTTGTGAAGTTGATGACATTAATAAAATTATTCAAAAACAATTTCACACAATTTTATTAAACCAACTGAACCAAAAAATCCAATAACTACACTCAAAACGGTACAAACAACCCACACATTATAATACATACCATATTCCATATAATCCAAGTAGAAATTATCTTGAATATCCAAGTAACCAATAATTACTTGATCTTTATCGTAATATTTATTTGGAAGCAAAGAAGCATCGTCTCTAATAAACGTATAATATTCTACTTGATTGTCTCGATTAGTATAATTTAAGTAAATTTGATGCCAGTAACAAACATGTTGAGTTCCTTGTTGGCAAGCCCCCCAATAACAATTGAAACAAACATTTTCTATTAAAGTTTCATTATATACGGTACAAGGAATATGTAATAACTCTTGATTAAAATTATCAATACCGTTCATCTGCTGTTTCATCAATACAGCAAAAACAATACAAACAACGAAAGAAGAAATTAACAGAACAATACTAACAGTAGAACAAGTTTTATCACAATTGAATGGAACAACTATTTGTTCCTCCGACGACGATGTAATACGATTTCGCCTATGATTCAAGGCCATTTGTATTGCTGCCATTAAAAAACGTTTCATTTACCAGGTAAAAATCATTTTATACCTTTATTCTTCTTATTTCGCTTCTTT
>CAIRRW010000547.1 GCA_903881065.1 uncultured Bacteroidota bacterium | reverse complement strand
CCCTAAAATTTTAATAAAAAGAAGCCTTAGGTAGGCAATTATTCTTTTTAAATTGTAACTGGCAGCACAAAGCAGAGCGTTTATTTGATCACCAACAAAGCCTTTTAACCGGCAAAGCCCTAGTTTTCCTTCGTTTTTGAGATGACCAATCGTAGGTTCTATCGCTTGCCTTCGCTTCAATTGTTTCTTGATCGCGCTGGTCACTCCACTTTTTTGTTTAGATAAAAATACCTCACAATCTTCAACCCCATGTTTCCGGTACCCAAGGTCTGCAAAAGCCTTTTTTACTTTAACACCGGCAATTTCTAGTGATGATTTAATTGCATCTTTCAAGCTATGGCCATCATATGGATTTCCCACCAGCGCTTGGGCTGAGGTGATTATGCCGGCCCCTTTTTTATGAACAATGCTTAAGCTAACTTTACAGCCAAATTCATAGGGTTTCCGGGCCTTGCCCTTGGCTATACAAACCACTTCGGGCTCATGTAGGCTGTAAAGTTTGTTTTTGTCTTTAGGTTTGCGAGTTAATAAATGATTGGTTTGCTCCAAGATCTTTGCAAACAAATGCTTCAAGGCTTCGTTTCCTTCTATTTTTCGGCTACAATCTCGCATAACTCTACCGACTAAAGTTTTAAGTCGGTTTAAGCTACGTTTAGCTCTTTTCATTTGCTTGGCATGCAGATAGCCACCAATTTTGCGAACTAACTTTTTACAAACCAAATTGTAATTTTGTCTTAAGTCCAGATCGTGTTTTTTAGCTAGTGCTACCATTTTAACTCTAGCCTTTTCAATTAATTTTAGGTCAGTTGGGTGGGTGATATTTTTCGGCATCACAGTGGTGTCAACTATGACTGTTTCTAAGTCTTTTTTAGCCAACATCCCAGTGTCTAATGCAACAGAAACCGTCATTTTTAGGATCTTCTCAATTCTTTCAGCGCCAAGCCTTTTACGCCATCTTGTCAGTGAAGATGGATCAAGCGGCAACTCCCACTGCAAAAAATCATAGCCACAAAAATATTGCCAATAAGGATTTTGAACCCAGCCTCGAACAACATTTTCATCTGATAAATTGTGCAAATGTTGCAACAACAAAAGCCCTACAATCAGCCTAACTGGCTTAGCAGGGCGGCCTGCTATTTTGTTTTCAAAAAGATCAGAAAATTCTTCCTCTAAAACTTGCCAAGGAATTATTTCTGCAAGTTTAAATATTTCGTCGTCCGGATTAAGTTGAATACTTAACCGATTTTTGAATAAATTCTCTTGATCGCTTTTAACGATTTTTGGCTTCATAAAGTACCGGTTTTTTGCAAGTTTTTTGGGTCCCAAACACCCCTTTCTTGCAAAGAATTATACCAATATTAGCCTTGTATGTCAATTAAATAAACACTTACAGGTGTTTTTCAGGATCGACTATCTTAGAGAATGCGGGCTGGCTGACACTCTTAAAACAAAAAAAGGAATCAATTGAGATGCTTAGTGAATCCAAGCGAGTATCGTTCGACCAAAACCAAATCTCGCTAATCAAGTCACTTGACGTTGTACCTGGCAAATATGCCGAATGTTTAATTTCCTCATCTGGAGGAT
>CAIRRW010000546.1 GCA_903881065.1 uncultured Bacteroidota bacterium | reverse complement strand
ACGGCAAAGCCGTTTTCCTCTCCCTTCACTTTATGTCCTCCTATTTTTGTCATTCCGAACGTAGAGGGGAATCTCCTTTTGGATTATGAAATTGGTCTAATACAAAATTTATCGTTTGAACTACTTCCTGTAATTATTTCAACTGAAAGCATCACCATACATTTTTCATATTCCATTCGAACTTGTTTAGAAAAGGTAAATTATTTATTCCTTTTCATTTCTAAATTGAGCTTATAATATTCGTCATTTTACTGATTATTTATTCATTTGGAGCGGAAAATGCCCTATAACCTCCACAGAATATGCAATTAGTTCCGTTTTTTATTTCCGTAAGTGTTTGTTTATAAGGTAATAATGTGTTACAAACAAAAAAGAGTACGTTGCAATGTTGCTCAGATACGTTGCAATGTTACTCAGATACGTTGCAATATTGCTCAGATGCGTTGCAATGTTGCTCATATACGTTGCAATGTTGCTCAGATGCGTTGCAATGTTGCTCATATACGTTGCAATGTTGCTCATATACGTTGCAATGTTGCTCAGATGCGTTGCAATGTTACTCTGATACGTTGCAATGTTGCTCATATACGTTGCAATGTTACTCTAATGCGTTGCAATGTTGCTCATATACGTTGCAATGTTACTCTAATGCGTTGCAATGTTGCTCCGATACGTTGCAATGTTACTCTGATGCGTTTCACTATTATTAACCATAAAATGAGAACTGAAATTTATATAAACATATTATTTCTGATGTTGAGAAACACCTATTACTGTTGAAATAATACTGATGATGTCGCCCCTGTTTTTCCCCAAAGGGTTAATTTGGTTGATGAAGGTATAAATTCTTAAATAAACTACGTGATGAAAAACAGGGGCGAGGGAAATAGGAATTATTTATATTAAAGAAAACAAAAAGATATTTTACTCCTTAAAATACTTCCAATAATTTTTTCTCTTGATAGTCATATTGTCAAAATAAACAATATTTTTAGTATTGTTCCAGCAATAAATAACAATTGGCTTAGTATATTCCCCCTTTGGTACAGTAAACTTAATACTTAATCTTCTCCATCCTTTCTTTTGTTCAGTTGCTACATATTCACCTTTCCAAAATTTATCGCCTACAGTGGCTACAATAAAAGCATATCCTGATGTATCTGTCGAAATTCTATTTTCATAACACCATACACTTGCTTCCATTTCCTCATCATCCCTGGGTAAATCAAAAGTAATGGTCATTCCATATTGCTCTTCGGGAGTTAGTTTTATAGAATATTTTCCTTCAAAAGCTTTTTCCTGAGTTCTTCCGTATGCATTATCAAAACGATAACCTATATCAGAAACTAAATATTCTTTATCATTCTTTATCACTGTTTGTTCTGCTCCGCAATGTATCTCTTCAATAAAGAAACCTAATGAATATAATGTGCGAAAAATTAAATAACCGATAAGCACCAATAAAAGAGTAATTCGTATAAACTGAATAAACTCATTGCTTTTAAAAATAGATTTTGTTTTATGCATTAAGGTGAAACAGTTTATTTTATAATGCTGTAAAATTAATATATTTGACAACTCTAACAAGAGCCAAATGGTTTTTAGCAATAACTTTTTTCTTCTTACGTTTCTACCTTTTTTTTTACTTGGATATTATATCGCTCCGAATAAAAATAAAAACGTAATTGCTCTTATTGCAAGTATATTCTTCTATGCATGGGGTGCTCCCAAATTTATTTTTGTTTTATTATTTTCCCTTTTCATCGATTTTTATCTGGTAAAACTTATAACTGTTGCAGAAGGCAGAGCAAGAAAAAGAGTTTTAGTAGTTTCCATACTACTCAATATCGGTTTGCTTGGTTATTTCAAGTATGCTAATTTTTTTGTGGAGAATGTAAACAACCTTGTTTCCTCATGGGGTGCAGGCGGAATAGTAGGTTTTACAGCTGTTGCGTTGCCTATCGGAATTTCTTTCATCACCTTTCACAAACTTACTTATGCCATTGATGCTTACCGCAATGTGCATCGTCCACTGGAGAAATTCACTGATTACTGTTTATATATAATTATGTTTCCTCATCAGATAGCAGGTCCTATTGTGCGCTTCAATGAAATTGCGGATCAGATAGAAAACAGAGATAATGCATATACTATTGATAACAGATTAACGGGAATGTTTCGTTTCATAATCGGTTTGGCAAAAAAGGTTTTAATCGCCAATCCATTAGGAAATGCCGCAAACGCTGTATTTGCAATTCATGTAAATGATATTACCACGTCCACCGCATGGATAGGCATACTTGCTTATACCTTTCAAATTTATTTCGACTTCTCGGGCTATTCAGATATGGCAATAGGTATAGCTAAAATGATGGGCTTTACTTTTCCCGAGAACTTTAATTTCCCATATATATCGCAAAATATTACGGAGTTCTGGCGCAGATGGCATATCACGTTAGGAAGATTTATGAAAGATTATTTATACATACCATTGGGTGGAAATAAAGTTTCTAAATCAAGACTTCTATTAAACTTATGGATAGTGTTTTTAGTTTCAGGGTTATGGCACGGCGCATCCTGGACGTTTGTTATCTGGGGAGCGTATCACGGTTTTTTACTGATACTCGACAGACTGTTTTTAATAAAACTAACAGGCAAAATTGTTAAACCTTTAAGGATACTTATTACGTTTATTTTGGTAATGATAGGTTGGGTGTTTTTCAGGGCAACGGACATAGAGTTCGCACTTAAATATATTTCACAACTATTTACATTTGCACGTAATGTATCTCCGGCATTTGATTTTGATAAACGATTCTGGATAATGTTAATTATCGCAATACTCATTTCTTTTTATCCACTTATAAATTTTAAGTTCGAAACTATTAAAATTAATTGGCCAAAAACAGTATTGATTTCTCGGGGAATAATAGGGCTGACCTTACTTATAATATGTATGAGTGATATTAATGGTAGCGACTTTAACCCATTTATTTATTTCCGTTTTTAATAATGAGAATAATTAAGCATATATTATTTATTTCTTTTTTAATTATTATTTGTGGTGAGCAGATACAACAATATTTTCCAATCATAAAAGCAGAACCGTTAAGAGGCTCATTTGTAATTCCTCAAAAGCCTACCATCACATTGGATAATTGGCTAAGTGGCAACTATCAGGATAGCTTAATGAAATACTTTGAATATGATTTATCATTCCATGTTCCATATGTTAGATTAAGAAATCAAATAGGATATTCCCTTTTTGATGAAGTGAGAGGAAATGGCGTGGAAGAGGGCGATCATCATCACTTATACAGTACCGGATATATTAACTCATACTTAGGTAAAGATTTTGTTGGGGATAATAAAGTGATTGATAATGTTGCGAAGCTTGCTTATGTGCAGGATGAATTAAAGAAGCTAAATGTTGATTTAATATTTATGATTGCTCCAGGGAAACCTTCCATCATACCTGAATACATTCCCAAGAAATATGATTTATCAACAAAAACGAAAAGTAATTACGATGCGTATGTGGAACAATTTGATAAACAAAAGATAAATTACATCGACTTCAAAAAATATTTCCTGAAATTAAAACCAACTTCCAAACATCCTTTATTTTCAAAACTTGGTGTTCATTGGAGTGGATATGGTGCAACTATAGCTGCCGATACATTAATAAAATATATGCAGCAGGAAAGGAATATAAATATGATTAATCACTTTCAGCTTAGCGGAACCACAACAAGGATTCCGCGTGATACGGATCATGATATGGGTGGATTAATGAATTTAATTTATGAAATCCCTTCCGACTCATTATATTATCCAAATCTTGTTTTTGTAAAAGATAAAACCAAAACAAAACCAAATGTGCTTATTATAGGCGATAGTTTTGTTTATAGTTGGATTGGCTTTTACCCTTATTTTCAGAATATATTTGATTCTAATTCTTCCTACTGGTACTATAATCACGATTTAGGTTACACAAATGGAAAGTGTCCACAAAATACTTCGGTGTCAAGTTTTAACTTAAAAGAAGAAACTCTTCATCGCGATTTTATTCTATTACTATTCAATGAATCCAACCTTTTAAATTTTGATTCTGACTTTACAGCCCAAATGTATGACCTATTACAAAAGGAAAACAATTCAGTAAAAGCCTCAACCAAATAGGTGACGTATCCATTTGTTTTAAATTCCCCCCGAATAATATCTGAGCCTTTCAGGTTTCTTTAAATAGAATTACTTAATGTTAATTTTATATTAACTGCGTATTTCACATTAACTTAATATTCGGTTAA
The DNA here is from genome assembly GCA_903881065.1 of uncultured Bacteroidota bacterium. Classification (GTDB taxonomy): domain Bacteria; phylum Bacteroidota; class Bacteroidia; order 2-12-FULL-35-15; family 2-12-FULL-35-15; genus 2-12-FULL-35-15. Next base: position 11,275 of record CAIRRW010000546.1, on the reverse strand, counting down.
CTTATACGCAATGTGTTGGATATACTTTTGTCGCGAATTAAACACAATTAATTAACAAAAATGAATCTTAAAACTACAAAAATGAAGAAACGAACAATTTTAACTGCTATTGCAGCTATCGCATTCTTAGGAGTAAATACTACCGTTAAAGCACAGGATAAGGATGGAGAATTTAAACCATCAGGTAATCTTTGGGGGTATGTATTCGGAGATTATGCTTACAAAACACATAACGACACTTTGCAAAGAGGGGGAGGTGCTGTGCAATATAAAGGTTTTAATTCTTTAAACTCGGCTAATACAAGTGCTAATACAAATGCTCCTGCTTTAGTTCAAACAAATGCGTTTCAAATACGCCGTATGTATTTAGGATATGATTATCAGTTTGCAAAGAACTTTTCAGCAAAAATTGTTTTGGCAAATGAACAGAACTATGATGCAAGTGGTCTTGCGTTAGTTACTTCTACAACTCCTAATACACTTACAACTACTGGAGGAAAGAATACTGTATATCTTAAATATGCAAATGTAAAATGGATGAATATATTTAAAGGTTCCGACCTTGTTATTGGGCAACTTGAAACTAACTCGTTTGCAAGTGCCGGCAATACAGAGCAAGCTTGGGCATATCGTTCAATAGAAAGAACAATAATGGATTTGCATAATACTGATGCTTCATCTGATTTAGGTATTTCGTTGCAAGGTAAAGTAATGCTGCAACATGCTGAGGATTCACTTAAACCAATGTTCTTGGGATATTCAGTGCAAGTTGGCAATGGAAACAGTGCTTCTCCGGAAACTGATATATTCAAAAAGTACAGAGGTAACGTTTATGTTAGTTTCCTTAAACAAAGCCTTACCATCGGTTTATATGGAGATTATGCTCAAACACAATTCTCTCCTTATCATACTTCAAACACAACTTTTAAAGCCTATGCAGCATATAAAACAAGTTGGTTTAGAGTAGGCGCTGAAGTATTCCAACAAAAAAATCAAAATTCAGATATATATAAAGTGTCTTCAAATGGTATAGTTGCTGGTACTACAATTGCTGATACTGCAAACGGAGTACAAATGGGATGGTCAGTATTTGCATCAGGAACTATCTTGAAAAGCAAAAAAACTAATCAGTCATTGTTGAGCATCTTCGCGAGATACGATAGTTATAACCCGGATACAAAATGGAATACTAATAATGTATATTCAAAAGCATCTTCAGCAATTACAGGAAGCAATATAACTACTGCAACTTTTTACAAACAAACATTTATTACCGGTGGTCTTGATTTCTGTCCTAATCCAAGAGTACACATTATGCCAAACATCTGGTTTAATAGCTACAAAACAAATATGACAACTACTGGTGCTGGCGGAACAGGTACTGATTTATCTGCAAGAGTGAAAACAGATAATGATATGGTATATCGTTTAACTTTCTATTTCCTATTTAACGGAACAAAGAAAGTTGCTAATAACGGAATGAATTTATAATAACAGCACATAACAATTAAAAAACGTACGCTTAACATTGTCATAACAAGTGCAGGGTACTTTTGTGCAAGAAACAAAACTAACATAAAATAAAAATGAAAAAGAACAAATCAACAAACAAAGCACTTTATCTGGTTCCTGTATTAGTAGGAGCGATGGTGCTTACATCGTGGACAACTTTAAACAAAGCAAAAGTTGTGGTGGATGGTGTAAAGGAAATACTTGGCGCAGGCGCTACATTCCCTTTCCCGTATTACTCAAAATTATTTGATGAGTATAACAAGAAAACAGGAGTAAAAGTAAATTATCAATCTATTGGTTCAGGTGGTGGAATAAAACAATTACAGGCGAAGACAGTTGATTTCGGTGCATCAGATGCTCCAATGAGTGATGATGAAATGAAAGCATCTCCAGGCCCAATCGTGCATATTCCTACTTGCCTTGGTGCTGACGTAATAACTTATAACTTACCTGGAGTTGCTACTTTGAAATTCAGTGGCGATGTGGTTGCTGATATCTTCTTAGGGAAAATAACTAAATGGAATGACAAACGTCTGATGGATTTGAACGCAGGTGTTAAACTTCCTGATATGGCAATCTCGGTTATTCACCGTTCGGATGGAAGTGGTACTACTTATATTTTCTCTGATTATCTTTCTAAAGTAAGTCCAGTTTGGAAAACTAAACCGGGTAAAGGTAAATCTCTTGACTGGCCTACAGGACTTGGTGCTAAAGGTAATGAAGGAGTAAGTGGTATGATCAAACAAACTCCCGGAAGTATTGGTTATGTAGAGTTGATTTATGCTATTGAGAACAAGATGCCTGTTGGTAAATTGAAAAACAAAAGCGGTAACTTTATCGATGCTTCTATTCAATCGGTAACTGCGGCAGGTAATGTTCAATTGCCACCTGATACTCGTGTGTCAATTACTGATACTGATGTTAAAGACGGTTATCCTATCAGCAGTTTCACTTATTTGCTGGTATATAAAACTCAGAATTATGATACTAGAACTGAAGCTCAAGCCAAAGGAACTATGGATTTAATTTGGTGGGTACTTCACGATGGTCAAAAATTAGCTTCCCCACTAAACTATGCGCCATTGCCTGCTGCTGCTGTTAAAGCTGCGGAAGCAAATGCTAAATCAATTATGTTTAATAATAAAGCATTGATAAAATAGTTCGAAGTTTTAAAGTCCAAAGTCCAAAGTTCATAGTTGGCTTAACGGTTAACACAACTTTTAACTTTGGACTTTCTAACTTTAAACTAAAAAAGAAATTGCAATTATAATTTGTGTTGTTTAAGTTTAATTTTTGTTGCAATTAGACAGTCCTGCGTTAAGCGGGATTGTTAGTTTACTAAAACCATATTAGAATAAATAAGAAGAATGCCAAATACAAGCATAAAAAGAATACGATTAATCAATTTTACTGAATCAGCTTTCAAAAAAATATTATTGCTGTCGGCAATAACAATTGTAGTACTTCTATTTGCCATTTTTCTTACCCTGCTGGTTTCCTCGCTACCATCAATAAAAACTATAGGAATCAGTTTTTTTTATGGAAAAACCTGGGATCCTGTTTCCGATAAATATGGCGCAATGCCATTTCTGATAGGAACATTGCTCACCTCTTTGCTTGCTTTAATAATCGCGACACCTTTTTCGTTGGCAGTAGGATTATTTTTGGGCGAGTATTATCGCAAAGGAATTATATCCACTGTTTTCAGAAATATTATTGATTTACTGGCAGCAATTCCTTCAGTAATTTATGGTTTCTGGGGATTGTTTGTATTGGTTCCGTTGGTTCGTTCCATCGAAACATCATTGGGAGTAGCACCTTATGGAGTCGGCATTTTAACATCGGCAACTATATTATCAATAATGATAATTCCGTATTCGGTATCGCTTACGGTACAAGTTATATCACTTGTTCCATCGAGTTTGAAGGAAGCAGCATATTCATTGGGAGCAACCAAATTTGAAGTTATCCGTACCGTAATTCTTCCTTATACCAAATCGGGAATATTCGCAGGAATACTTCTTTCATTGGGTCGTGCATTGGGCGAAACGATGGCTGTAACCATGTTGATAGGTAATTCGGCAAATCTGCCAACAGGCATTTTCAGTCCGAGCAATACAATGGCATCTGTAATTGCCAACGAATTTACCGAAGCAACTGGAGGCGTTTATCTTTCGGCGTTAATTGAGATGGGTTTATTCCTGTTTTTAGTAACAACGCTCATCAATGTTATAGGTAGAAGTATAATTAAGAGATTTAGTATTGATTAGAATTTGACCTCACCCCTTTATCCCCTCTCCTCGAAAAAAGGAGAGGGGGTAATAAGTGAGAAAAGAATAAAAAATATAAAGAGAAAAACACAAAGTGCCTCACATTCCGTCACCCCTCTCCTTTTTTCAAGGAGAGGGGAAGGGGGAGAGGTCGAAAAAAGGAATATTACAGTGTTAAATCTGTAAAAAGTTCTTAAAGTATTGAAAATGACAGACAATTTGGGTAGCGTTCTGTACACGGAAAGGTGTCCGCCAAACTCTTAGGGTACAAAAACGTAGCCGGAACTGTACCCTAAGAGTTTGGCGGGTAGGTAAATCTTTAGGAAACTCTACCCTGAGAGTTTGGCGGACAGGTAAATGTTAAGGGAATTGTATCCAAATTTTTTGGCAGATACAAAATCGCATACAAAAGACCACCTAAAGAGTCAATTAATGACAAGAATTAGGAAGTAAATAAATAAAATAAGAAGCTTTTAATCGTCTAAAATGGACAAAAACATAAAATATCGTAATTTCAAGAACCTTTTCTTCAAAGGAATCGTAATTGTATTTACTTCAGTCTGCACATTGCCGTTGCTGCTGGTATTATACCGTATCTTCAAGGAAGGAATAAGCGCAATTAACTGGAGCTTCCTTGTTAATTTGCCAAAACCGGTGGGCGAAACAGGCGGCGGAATAGCAAATGCACTTGTCGGCAGCGCAATAATTGTACTTGTTGCATCAATTATAGCAATTCCATTCGGAGTATGCATCGGCGTTTACTTAAGCGAATACCGGAAAAGCAAATTTGCATATTGGGTGCTGCTTTCGGTGGATGTATTGCAGGGAATACCATCCATCGTAATAGGTATAATTATTTATTTATGGGTAGTGAAAACCATGGGAGGCTTCTCCGCCTTTTCAGGAAGTTTGGCATTGACGCTTTTGATGCTTCCGTCAATAATAAAATCAACTGAAGAAACATTAAAACTTATTCCCGATTCATTAAAGGAAGCATCACTTTCATTGGGCGTACCGTATTACCGTACAATTTTAAAAGTAATACTTCCTTCGGGGATTACAGGGATATTATCAGGCACAATCCTAAGCGTATCAAGGGTTGCCGGCGAAACAGCACCTTTATTATTTACCGCTTTCGGCAATCCATTTATGAATACCAACCTTATGAAACCGATAAGCAGCATGCCCGCAGTTATTTTTAACTATGCAATCAGTCCGTATGAAGACTGGCATAAACTGGCGTGGGGAGCGGCATTTATACTAATATCGGTAATATTAATTTTAAATATAATAACAAAAATAGCACAAAGAAGATGGCGAGTACAATTTTAAAAGCAGAGAATTTTAATGCGTTTTTTGGGAAGAATCAGGTGTTGAAAAACATCAATATGGAAATACAGAACAATAATGTTGTGGCGGTAATGGGACCATCGGGCTGTGGCAAAACAACTTTTGTACGTTGTGTAAATCGTATGCACGAACTTACTCCCGATGCAACTGCAAGCGGTAAAATATATTTTGATGGCGATGATGTTTACAAGATGAATCTGATTGTGTTGAGACGTAAGATTGGCATGGTGTTCCAACGCCCCAATCCGTTTCCTACAATGAGTATTTATCAGAATGTGGTGGCAGGATATTCGCTTAACGGAATTAAGTTGGACAAAATAAAACGTGATGAGATTGTAGAATCAGCACTTACCAAAGTATCTTTGTGGGATGAGGTGAAAGACAGTTTGCACAAAAAAGGAACATTCCTGTCGGGCGGTCAGCAACAGCGTTTATGCATTGCCAGAGCAATATCCATGAACCCCGAAATACTTTTGCTTGATGAACCTACGTCGGCTCTCGACCCGATTTCTACAGCTAAAGTGGAAGAACTTATTTACGAATTGAAGAAGAATTATACTATACTTATAGTAACACACAACATGCAACAGGCTGCAAGGATAAGTGATAAAACTGCTTTCTTTTATCTTGGCGAGTTGCTCGAATACAACGATACCAAGGAAATATTTACTAATCCAAAACACGAAAAAACTCAGAATTACATTACCGGAAGATTTGGATAGTACTACGATTTACAAACTTGAAACTTTATAACTTTAATCTAATTAAATAAAATGACACATCTCGACGTTGAATTACAACACCTGAAAGCAGAAACAATAAAAATGTGGACGCTTGTGAATCTGCAATTAAACAAAGGCAAAGAATCCCTGATTAAATTAGATAAGGATTTGGCTCGCGAAGTTATTCTTAGCGAACGCCGTGTGAACGCGTATGAATTAAAACTCGACAGAGATTGTGAAAATTTATTCGCTCTTTTTAATCCTGTGGCAGTTGATTTGCGCTTTGTTCTGGCGGTTCTCAAAATAAATAATAATCTGGAACGTACCGGTGATATAGTGGAAGGGATTGCAAAGTTTGTATTGAATGTGGATCATACTTTTGATAAACAGGTTTTGGAACTTACTCGAGTAGTGGAGATGTACCTTGCCACCAACAATATGATGGAAGTAGTTCTTGAAGCTTTTGATAAAGAGGATACCACATTGGCGCGTCAGGTGTTCAAGCAGGATGAGCTGGTGGATGAAATAAATATAAATGCAAATAAGATAATTGCTGATTATATCCGTGCCAATCCCGATAAGATTGAAGGCGCATTATATTTACTTTCTATCATCCGTAAACTGGAACGGGTAGGGGATCAGGCAAAAAACATGGCGGAAGAGATTATATTTTACATCGAGGCAAAGGTTTTAAAACACCGTTCCAAAACGGAGAAGAGTAAATAAGTCACTCATCACAGTTCATTATTAAAGAACTGTATTTTCATATTCATACCTGCTGATAATAGCTATATCCGAAAGGTATTAGTTTATTGCTATAGCTTCCGTATTCTTATCGGAGTTATTCATTTTATTTTGTAATACTTCCTTATCACTTACAATAGGCTTTTTTGTTAACTTCGCACCCCAAATTATAATTATAATAAAGTGTTAGAAAAATTAGCTGCCATTAAAAGAAGATGGGAAGAGGTTGAACAAAAACTTTCGGATCCTAAGGTTATTGGCGATATGAAGGAGTTTAAGAAGTTCAATAAGGAATATAAGGATTTGACGGCTGTGGTGGAGGCGTACCATAAGTACAAAAATGTTGTGGATAATATTGAGTTTAATAAGAATGTGTTTGCTACTGAAAAGGATGAGGAGCTGAAGGAAATGGCGAAGTTGGATATGGAGGAGCTGCTGCCGAAGAAGGAACAGATGGAGGAGGAGATTCGTCAGATGCTTGTGCCGAAAGACCCGGAGGATGCGAAGAATTGTGTGATAGAAATACGTGCGGGTACGGGTGGTGATGAGGCGAGTATTTTTGCGGGGGATTTGTACCGGATGTATACCAGGTTTTGTGATAACAAGGGATTGAAGCTGGAGGTGATAGATTTTAATGATGGAACTGCGGGTGGATATAAGGAGGTGATATGTGAGGTGACTGGTGAGAATGCTTATGGGATTTTGAAGTTTGAATCGGGTGTGCATCGTGTGCAGCGTGTTCCGCTTACTGAAACGATGGGGCGTGTGCATACTTCGGCAGCTACTGTGATAGTGATGCCGGAAGCGGAAGAAGTGGATGTGGTGATTAATCCGGCTGATTTGGAAATACAGTTTGCCCGCTCTGGTGGTGCCGGTGGTCAGAATGTGAATAAGGTGGAATCAAAGGTTATGATTACGCATAAACCTACGGGGATTGTTTGTATAAGTCAGAAGGATAGGAAACAGCTTGGAAACAGGGAGATAGCGATGACTATGCTTCGTACTAAATTATACGAGATGGAAATGAATAAGAAGTTGGAAGCGGAGGCGAAGAAACGTAAAACAATGGTTTCGACAGGTGACCGCTCTGAAAAGATTCGTACTTATAACTATCCTCAGAATAGAATTACTGACCATAGAATAAATATGACGGTGTATAATCTTACTGATTTTATGGATGGTGATATTCAGCCGATGATAGATGCGCTGAACCTGGCTGAGAATGCTGAACGTATGAAAGAAGGCGGCATTGGGGTGTAAGAAATAGTTAAGGATTAAAGATGACAAGAACGGAATTATTCGAGAATATTAAACGTAAACAAAGTTTTCTTTGTGTGGGGCTTGATACGGATATTACTAAGATTCCGAAACATTTATTGACTGCAGAAGATCCGATATTTGAATTCAATAAACAGATTATTGATGCGACAAAAGAATATTGTGTGGCTTATAAACCTAACTCTGCTTTTTATGAATCGCAAGGTGTGAAGGGTTGGGTTAGTCTGGAGAAAACGATTAATTATATTAATGAAACGTGTAAGGATATTTTCACGATAGCTGATGCAAAGCGCGGAGATATTGGAAATACATCGGCAATGTATGCAAAAGCGTTTTTGGAAACAATGAATTTTGATTCAATAACGGTGTCTCCTTATATGGGCGAAGACAGTGTTACGCCTTTTCTTCGGTATAAAAATAAATGGGTGATAGTACTTGCGCTTACTTCGAATAAAGGTGCAGATGATTTTCAGATGAAGAGTTTAAAGTTTAAAGTTCAAAGTTCAAAAGTTGAAGCTAATGATGAGTATTATTTGTTTGAAGAAGTGATTACAACATCGATGTTGTGGGGTAATGAAGATAATATGATGTATGTGGTAGGAGCTACGCAAGCGGAAACTTTGTTTGATATAAGAGAATTAATTCCTGAGCATTTTTTACTGGTGCCTGGTGTGGGTGCACAGGGCGGAAGTTTGTCGATGGTAGCAGAATATGGAATGAATGAACAATGCGGACTGTTGGTCAACTCATCAAGAGGGATAATATATGCGAGTGAAGGAACTGATTTTGCAGAGAAAGCGAGTACAGAAGCGAAGAATTTACAAATAGAAATGAAACAATTATTAGAAGAATATCTATGAAAAAAGTATTGAAGTTTTACATCGTTTATCGGTTGCCGATAATCATTTTATTTATCGGATTGGGAATTCTATCTCATTATTTAAAAGATGAAATTACAGCATGGCTGCTATATATTACTGCGGGTATTTCGTTGTTGTTGTATTTTATGATGGGCACCATGCGAATAGTTCAGGAAGCAGTGCAAGACGGAGAGATAGAACAGGCACAAAAATACCTTGCTCAAATAAAGTTTCCGAGATTGCTTTTTAAACCTATTCGTTCGGCATATTATATGATTCAAAGTAATTTGATGATGGCTACGGATAACCTTGCCGGTGCGGAAGACAGCATACGTAAGGGGATGAAAACGAAATCGAAAATAGTGGGTGATATGGAAGGGACAAATTTGATGCAGCTTGCTTTTATTCAATTGAAAAAAGGACAAACAAAAGAAGCACGATTGAATTTAATAGCAGCATTAAAAGCAGGAATCCCTGATAAAGAAAGCACCGCAGCGTGTCATCTGCAATTGTGCTCAATAGAAATACAACGCAAACAAAACAAAATAGCAAAAGATCATTTCAGAAAAGCAAAAGCATTGAAGCCTAAAACGGCTGAGATTGTGAAGCAAATAACGGAGATGGATAAATATATAGCTAGACTACCGGGATAAACAATAAGACTTTACTGCACCACCAACTTGCAGTTCACCACATTTTTATTTACATCAGTTATCTGTAAGAATAAATACCACTTGCATAGTCGTTCATATCAAGGGTGGAGCTATTATCATTTGTAATACTATACGTTTAACTCAATGTTATTGCTTGTTCTGAGGGCTAAATAATCTCTACGGAGACCAAATAAGGTTTAACGCTCGAGTGATTCTACTCCCCGCTCGAACGTAGAACCTATTTGAGTCTCCTTTGCTTCTTGTTATTTTATTATACCGCAACGTCAATATTATGGCTCATCTCCTGAAGCTCATCCTGTATGTTCAATTGTGTTCTGAAATAAACCAATGAACCACTAAACTATTGTGTAGCTTTACAAAATAATGAATGAAGAGTTTTTGCATTATATCTGGAAATTCAAGTTGTTTAATCAATTTGATTTGTTTACGATTGATAATGAACAGGTGGAAATAATAAAAGTAGGGCAACATAACAGCGATGCCGGCCCCGACTTTTTCAATGCAAAAATAAAGGTGGGAGACACTTTGTGGGCAGGCAATGTGGAGGTGCATATAAATGCAAGCGACTGGCAAAAACACAATCATCAAAATGATAATGCATACGATAATATTATACTGCATGTAGTATTTAATGCTGATATTGTATTGAAAAGAATATCAGGCGAAACAATTCCTACAATTGAATTAAAAGATAAAATAAGTGAAAAGGTAATCCAAAACTATCTCTATTTTAAATCAAACAAAGATTGGATTCCTTGCGAAAAACAAATTGCTGCCGTTCCTCCATTTATTGTAAACAGCACCATCGACAAGCTTTTGCTGGAACGGCTCGAACGCAAATCGAAAACAATAATTGATAATCTTGCATTGAATACTAATAATTGGGAAGAAACATTTTATCAATTGCTTGCCCGTAATTTTGGTTTCAAAACAAATGCCGAACCATTTGAATTGCTTGCAAAATCATTGCCTTCACTAATTATAGCTAAACATAAAAGCAGCCTTTTGCAGATAGAAGCATTGTTATTCGGTCAGGCTGGATTTTTGGATGAGCACTATGAAGATGCCTATTTACAGAAGTTACAGAATGAATATGTGTTTCTGAAACAGAAATATAAATTGAAATCTATTGACAAACATCTATGGAAATTCCTCCGGCTGCGACCGGTTAATTTCCCTACTATCCGAATCTCCATGTTTGCCAATCTCATTTATACTTCTACTCATTTGTTTTCTAAAATAATAGAAATGGAAAGTTATAATGAGTTGAAAAAGCTTATGAATGTGGAAGCATCGGTATATTGGCATACGCATTATATTTTTGATAAAGAATCGAAACATAAAATAAAGCACCTTGGCAATGATTCTATTAATACTATTTTAATTAACACAATTGTTCCATTTCTATTTGTGTATGGTAAACAAAAGGACAATGAAAAATATGTGGAGCGTGCTTTAAAGTTTTTGGAACAGACAGAAGGAGAAAAAAATTCGATAATTACTAAATGGAAAGTGTTGGGCATTTCAGCAGAAACGGCTTATTCCACACAGGCTTTACTGCAACTTAAAAATGAGTACTGTACTAATAAAAAGTGTTTAAATTGTTCAGTCGGCAATTACCTGCTGAAAAATTAGTAATTTTAGATTCTAAATAAAAATGTAGTAACAAAGAACTTCACACATAGTCTCCCCTCTCCTTTTTTCAAGGAGAGGGGTTGGGGGTGAGGTCTAATAATATTAAAAATGATAAAAGAAATTCAACATTGGTTCGAGACTCGTGCATTTGGTGTATGTGAATGGTGGGGCAAAAAATTAGGAATCAACAGTACGAAAATAAGAATGTATTTTATTTATTTATCATTCTT
>CAIRRW010000545.1 GCA_903881065.1 uncultured Bacteroidota bacterium | reverse complement strand
TAACCCAACAAAAAAGCCTTCAATCAATTTGAAAGAAGGCTGTATAAATTTGTTTTGAATTGTTACTGTATCGGCTATGCCCGGCGGGCGAAGAGATGGTAGCATCGCCGACTTTTTATCAGATAATACTGCTATTATTAATTTTATGTATAGTGTTAAAAACATTGATTTTCTTGTATTTTCGGATTTCCGACGTGCAAGATTACAACAATATAAATGATTAACAGAAACTAAATTTGCAATTACAATTGTTATTGATAAGGAATGGGATTTCGAATGTAAACACGCTAAGCAGCAGATCAATTGTGATAATAAAAGAATAGTAGTGTTGGCAGAAAAAAACAGTTACTTAACTATTAGCTTTTTGCTTTGGAAATTATCTAACGAAGTAGCGGTAATCAAATAAATACCTGATGCGAGTTTGGTAGAAGCGTCAAGAACGAAAGCATTCATTCCTTTTTGTTCCGCAACTATTATTTTTGAATAAACTTCTCGACCGGTTGCATCGTAAATTTTCACTAAAACTTCTATGCCTTTGTCTGAATTAAAATTCAAAGTAATGTTATCACCAGAGCTTGGATTAGGGTAAACATTAAATGAAAAACTACTGGATGTGGGTTCAAAATCAACCTGCGATAAATTTGAATACGTATAATTTCCGTTGTAATCAGTTTGTTTCAAGCGGTAATAGGAAATGCCTTCAAATGGTGCATTATCTTCGGTTGAATAATCTCTTAATGCGGTGCTGTTTCCTGCTCCGGCAATTTTAGTCACAAAATCATAATTTACTGCATCTTTTGTTTTTTCGATAGTAAAATAATCATTATTTTTTTCCGAAGCCGTTGACCAATTCAAACATACCTTGTTGTTGCATGATGAAGCATTAAAACTTAATAGTTCAATTGGCAATGGGCTGGTAGTAGAAGTTGTAGTACCTAGAGTATAATACCCGGTTGAAAGCGCAGAAGCAGTAAGAGTAAAGGAAACAATATGACCAGAAACAGAAGCCGATGGTGCTAAAACGGTATAATTAGTTGCTCCCGATGTTGCTCTGTTTAATAATTTATAATTGGCAGCTGTTCCAAAATTTGTATAATTCCCAGTTCCAAAATAACCGGCAGCATCAAAGGAAATAGTAATATTAGGTGCGCCGGTAAAGGCTCCTGATTTTACAATATACCATTCATCAGCCCATCGTTCAGCAATAGTGGGCGATGTTCCGGTAAGATTAGTAGTTGCTGTAATACCCGAAGTTACGGATGAAAGTGTTACATAGTTTGCATTTGAGGAAGGGTTAGGATTAGTGTGAGCTGCCATAATAAAATCTCCATTATCAGCAGGAGTAGATGCTAATGAAATTCCCAATCCATCACCAGAAACAGTTGATGTTACAAAATCAGTACTCGAAGTTCGACCTACTCCAGTAAGATTATAATTATAGGTAGTAGCAGAAGGTGGAGTAAAATACTTACTGCCCGCATCTAACGTTACCCCCCACTTTGCGGCAAGGTAATTTTGAAGAATTACTAATTGAGTATTACTAAGATTAGAGTTATAAATTAATATTTCTCCTGTTTTATTATTTCCTCCAGCTCCAGTGCCTTGATCGCCTGATACCTGCCCTCCTCCTTGACCTTGCCCAATATAAAATTGCGAAGTGGTACTTGATATTGTGGTTGTTTTACCAGTTAGCGAACCGCTAGTTGGAGTTGTAATTGCAAGCCCATTAAAATATCCCTTTTCAGTAGCACCATTTTTAGCAGCAGCCATTACATAGGCTGTTGTGCTGGTAACAGAAGAAGGAGTATACAATACATCAGAATTTGCAGTTCCTGTACCGAACCTCCAGGCAAAGTAAGGTGAACTGGTGGAAAGTGACATGGCTACCTGTCCCCAATTAGCGGTTTCCTTACCCCACCAAAAAATAGGATTTACTGCTGCATAATTATATGCAGGAGTAACAGTGGATGGAGTAGCAACAGCAAGCATAGTCATTGTTGATAATCCATTAACTGTCGATGCTGCTGATAAATTTGTATTAGTTGAATATGCATCTGAACCACTTGGATTAGCTTGAACATAATGGTATCCATTTAATACACCGGCGGTAGTGCTATAAGTAGGGTATTTTGTCGATGTACCTTGAATGATATCTACCACATTTCCACTTTTGTCATCCCAAGAATTTACCTTACCTGCTGATGGAACGTTAACTGAACTTGCATCATTGGCATCTAACCAAATTTGTAAGTTGGTATTGCTTAGTCCACCCGGGTAATACTGTGAAAATGTAGGTAAGGATAAAAAGAGAAGAAGGTAAACTAAAACACCATATTTAGTTGTAAACTTAAATGAAAATGAATAGTTATGTTTCATTGGTATACCCTTTAATATATCTCAAGATGCGATTACTTATTTAAAGGTTGCACAAAAGTAAAGAATAATATGACGAATATCATATTTATTTAACTGAAAAGTCTTATAATGGCTTCTCCTTTTTTAATATTCCAGAACAGAAATAGCCTTAGAACACATTAAATACAAGGGAAAGAAAGGATAATTAGATTATAG
>CAIRRW010000544.1 GCA_903881065.1 uncultured Bacteroidota bacterium | reverse complement strand
GGTATAACTTATTTTCAGTTTGATGATATTTTCAATGTTCCTTTCGAACGTGCACTCACAGCTCTTGATTTCTACGAAGAGTTGAGAATGCGTACTTCGAGAGATTTATTACTGCTTCACGTTACGGCAGTTGATGAAGCACTGAACAAAGGAAGGTTGACAGATGCTGCAAAACTTAATCAGCAGCTAAAGGAACGTTTGGAATGGATAGTAGAACCGGACCTGCTTTATAAACTTGCATCTGTTGTGTTCTTTGATAAAAACGAGTCACCATACATTTACGACTACAAATACGGTCAGGAAAAAATAAAGCACTGGAAAAAAGAATCGGAAATGAACGCTTTTTTTTTGCAGATGCCACTAATAAAATTGGTTCCCTTTTTATCGGATTGCGAAATAAATTTCCAAGCCTATTCCAAAATGGTAAACAAGCTGAATCAGGTTCATTTGGAAAGCATTTCTTCCACCTTATCGAACGAAAAGAAGCAGACCGTTTTCGTGAAAGACTTAATATCTCGGCTGGTGACCCAGCAAAACTGAAGGCATTGAAGCAACTAACCATTTACGAGTACTTCTTTATCTTGAATGAATTAATAAAGGCACCAAAGCCTAAAGAACAGCCGAAACAACGTGGACAACGTAATCATAAGATTTGAGGAATCAGGACTTGATAATATTCTTGACGGACTTGTAAAACTCGGTACTGTTGATGCAAAAGAAGCGGAACAGTTCAAGGCTTCGAATACTGCTTTCAAAGAGAAACAGCAATTAGTTACAGCAGCTATTGCCACTCAGACAAAACTTTCTTCCGAAACATCAAAGGCAACCAAATCAATGGATGATTTGGCGAAGGCTTCTGCAAACGCTGCTAAAAATATCGTCAACGGTGCAACAAACGAAGCGATTAAGGGAACTACTACGCTTATCGACAAACAAACCGAATCAACGAAGAAATATGATGAATCATTGAAAGGTTTGAAACAACAGTATAAGGATTTTGTTGCGGAAGCTATAAAAGCCGGTTCATTCACTCCGATTGGTCAGGACTTTCTCGCACAGGCAGGAAAGGTGAAACTTGAAATTGCTGAAATAACACAGGCAACAAAAGAATACGGTTCGCAGACTTCTACATTCAATGCCATTACAGAAGGATTAAGAGGAATAGGAGCAGGATATGAAGTTGCACAGGGAGCACAGGCACTTTTCGGCGAAGGAAATAAAAACCTAGAAGAGCAGTTGGTAAAAATTCAAGGAACAATGGCTTTGGTGAATGGTCTTACAGAAATTCAAAGAGCTTTATTAAAGGATTCCGCTGTTGTTTTGGGAGCGCAGAATGTTCTTAAAAAATTGGGAGTAACAATTACAACAGAATCAAATGTTGCTGAAGGTACCGGAGTTGTAACCAAAACTCGTGCAATAACTGTTCAGGCAATTGAGAACGGATTGACTTCTACAAGTATTGTGGTTCGTACAGCTGCAACTGCAGCTCAATGGTTATTGAATGCTGCAATGTATGCGTTTCCTTTAATTGCTATTATTGCAGGACTTGCTGCAATTGTAGGTTTATTCGGTGGTTTCAGTGATGGAACCAAGGAGGCCACAAAGGCGCAAATTGACCTTACCAAAGCAGAGCTTGATGAACTCGAAGTTTTGAAAGCCACACAGGATTACTTAAATTCCATATCCAAATCAAGACAGGAACAAATACAGCGTGACATTGATTTGTTGAAAACTAAAAATGCCAGTACTGATGAAATCAGGAAAAAGGAATCAGACCTTGCATCTGAGCAATTAAGAAATGCTAAAGCAAACTTCAATCTTCACTATGATGAAATTCAGGCATTGAAATTAAATCAGCAGGAACTCGTTGGATTGACTGCTAAGTTGGCCGGATTGAATAAAGCAAAACAGGAAAATGACAGCAAGGAATTTGATAAGGACATTGAAGCGACTACTTCGAAACTGGAATTAATGACTAAGCAAGTTGCCAATGCTGAAGGAGCATTGAAGGATTTGAAAGATGCAAACGCAAAGGCACAGGAACTTGGAATTAAAAACAAGAAGGACGATACCAACGAACAGCTTGCAGTTGCTAAAGATGTAATCGATGCCAAACTTCGTTTTGCAAAGCAGGGTTCAGAAGAGGAACTTGCTTTGAACATTGCGGCCGCAAAGAATGAATACGATACTAAGATTATTAATTTAAAAGCTGCCAATGAAAGTACAGCGGATATTGAAGCAACTTATCGCGAGAAAATACAGCAGCTTAATATTGCATTCAACAATAAAATTCTACAGGATGACATCGCTCTGAACAATGCTAAATTGATAGCAGTTCAGAAAGGTTCTGAATCGGAGCTTGATTTGAAATTAAAGAACCTGGAGAATCAAAATACAATTGATTTATCAAATACCAAAATTTCGAATGATGCAAAAAAGGCCCTGACAGCAAAATATCTGAATGAAGTAAACCTGATGATTCAGGACTTCAATCAGAAGAAAAAAGAGAATGAATTGAATACCGAAATTCTTAAAAACGATGCTTTGCTACAGGCGGAAGAAAAGGGAAGTTCCAATATCTTTTTATTGAAGGCAAAACAATTGTCATTAAATGAACAATTGGAAATAGCAAGTATCAGTAAAGATATTGCAGGCACGGAATTGGGCGAAGCAAAAAAGAATGATATTATTGCTAAATATGCTGCACAGAAAAAGCAATTGGAGATTGAAACGTGGGATGCAATTGTAAAGCATCGTGAAAAGGAGCTACTCGATGAAGATGCTTTTTACAAACAGTTATCGCAAATACAAATCAATTCTGTAAAAACACAATTCGCAGAAAAACAACAATTACAGTTAGCGCAGTTTGACATTCAGAGAAAGGATTTGGATGCTGAATTAAACGCAATAGAAGGTCAGCGTAATATCGGAAAATTAACGGAACAGGAATATCAGGATGCAATTCTTGCAATGAAAAGAAAATACAGAGTTCTCGATTTACAGGAGCAGGATGCAAAAGATAAAGCTGAACAGGAACTAATGAAACATAATATGGAAGTTATTGCTTCCAATGCTAATTCAATATTAGATGTTTTAACAAAAGCAAACGATGCTTATTTAGCTAATCAGCTGGATGGATTTAAAACCGAACAGGATGCAAACCAAGCAAGTTATGACCAAGGAATAATTACTAAAAAGGCTTATGAAGCAAAGAAAAAAGAAATTGACGATAAGGCAAACAGAGAGAAAACAAAGGCTGCCGAAAGAGCCAAAGAAATTGCATTAGCGCAAATTGTTATTAAAACAGCACAGGCTGTAGTTACTGCGTTGGCTGATTATAATTATGCTCAGGCAGTTATAGCAGGAGTTGTTGGAGCTGCAGAATTTGCTATTGCAGCTGCTCAACCAATACCTCAATATTACAAAGGAACAGAAAATGCTCCTAAAGGTTGGGCTTGGGTTGGTGAAAAGGGTCCTGAATTAATGCAAGTTCCGGCAGGTGCTAAAATACGAACGCATGAAAAAAGCATTGAAATGGCTCGTAAAAATTCAACTCCATCTTTGAGAAGTTCATTCTATGCAACTGTTGACCGTTCACCTATTCCAAGTGATTTAGCAAAAGAAGCGATGACGAGTTTTACAAAGCAAGGAATGCACATTGATTATGATTTATTGGGTGAAGTTTTCGGAAAACAAATAAGCAAAGTTCCATTAACATTAATGTCATTTGACAGACAAGGTTTCTCAATGAGTATTCAGGAAGGACAAACAACAAATAAATATTTAGATTCAAGATACCCAAGCTAATGCAGTGGAAATTTATATTATATAACCCAAGTATCGGAAGTTTAACTCTCGATGACGAACCTATTGGTTGGGCAGGAGTTATATTTAATCTTAAACGTAATATGCAATGGCATGGGATATTCTTTGAATATGCTATCAACCTGCAGTTTTATGGCAAGGGATATCTGTATATAAGAAAGATTTATGAAGACCAGGGAGTAGATGCACAGATAAGTATTTCAATTCAAATGAAGTGTTCTGATACAGATTCGTTCTCTTCATTTTTTGAAGGCAAACTGGTTGTACCTAAATGTTTATTTGATTGCAAGGATGATTGTATTGTTTCCGTTCCAATTGAGCAAGCCGGTTGTCTAATGAAATTCAAGAATAGACTTGACCAGGCTGTTGACTTGAATGCAAACGCAGACTTTGACGGAAACGGATTAACTTCTTATGGAAAGTTGCCATTTGATTTAACATTGCTACCGAAAGCAATTGTATTGAGAAGCATTACTCCTTCAGACAATGAAAATATACCCGGAGGATATTATTATGGAGCAGACCAAACTATTGCTCACGGTTCAGGTACCCAAACTGTTACCAATTGGGACTATTTAGGTATTTCATTAAAACCATACTTACCAAATGATTTAGCGTTTAATGAAACATCACCTGCTTGGGCCCCAAGTGTACCATCAATAAATACAGTTGATACAGCAGTTTATACAGGCACTTATAAATTTTCCATTAAAATAAATAGGGTAACTTTTAGGTTACGTATATATTCAGGTGCAGGGTTGGTAAGCGGAACAGCTTATTATAATTGTTCTCTTGGATTGTATGTAAATAATAGTTTGGTTGCAAGTGTTGCAGTTCTTGGAAATACTTATGATGATGCTCTTTGCGGTTCTTATGTAACATTGGATGTAAGTAATATTATTTTAAATCATACTCAACATATTAATGCAGGAGATGATATTAAAATTGCGTTCAGAACAGAGGAAGGAGCAGAATTTCACAGAGATTTACTTTCAGATGGCGGTGTTCAATTTGCTTATTTATTTACTGGCACATCTCCTGTTTATCAGGCATTAGTTGATTCTCAAATTGATGTTAGGGCAACTATTCTAACTGCGCCAACCAATACAAAAGCATATGCAATTAATGAATCATTGAGTAGGATTGTAGAAGCTGTCACCAATGATTGTATGCGTGTGAAATCCGATTATTTTGGAAGGACAGATTCAGAACCTTATACAAGTGGTGCTGATGGATGCGGTTCGTTGGAAGTTATTACAAAAGGTTTATTGATCCGTCAATTTACTTCTAATATGCCTGTTTCATTTAATGATATTTATAATGCACTTAATGCCATTCATAATATCGGAATGGGGCTTGAGCCTGATACTGTAAGAGGTGGAGATTCTCAATGGGTAAGAGTTGAACCTATGGAATATTTCTATGATTCATCAACGATAATCTTCACGGCCGATAATGTACCGGATATTAAGAAACAAGTAATGCCGGATATGTATTTTTCTTCGTTTGATTTCGGGTATGAGAAATGGGAAACTGAAAACTCAATGGGATTGGATGAAATTTGTACAAAGAGAAGTTACAGAAGTACTTTGTCGGAGGTTCAAAAATCAGTAACGCAGGTTTGTAAATTCATCGCTTCCGGTTATTCAATTGAGGTTACTCGTAATAAAGAATTTGTAAAGGATTCAACAGTTGACTGGAGACTTGATAATGATATTTTCATTATTTGTGTTCGCAGACAAAGTGGAAATCTTGTAGTAGAACAGGGTCAGGATTGTGCAGATATGGGAACTATAACTGACATCATTGAGCCAACCACAATCTACAATTACCGTATTTCTCCAATCCGTAATTTCCTGCGTTGGATAAAGGCATACATGGCAGATTATTTTTTTAATACTGCTGATGCCAGTGCAAAATTCATCTTTACAAAAGGTGAAGGAAATTTCATTGAAAAAGGGAAATTGGTAAACGGTTGTATTTTAGAAACTGCTGAAATAAGAGAAAGTGACGATATCAGTCTTGCATCTTTTGCCAATGCTTCAGATGCTCAACCGATATACAGATTTGAAACTGATGAATTCGATTACCCTTTGTCAGTTGATGAATTGGCGACTATTAAAGTTAATCCTCGCGGATTAATTCAGTATCGCAAAATAAGCACCGACCCTTGGAGCTATGGATATATAATGAATATCCAATACAAGCCCAATGACGGAGTAGCAACATTTACACTTTTACCTAAGTATATACCATAATGCCTGTAATAACATTCCCTAAAAACTCATTTATTAAAGGAACTCCAGACTGTACAAATCCATGTGCTGAAGGTGTTAATTTATGCTTGCCAATTTATGATTCAGGAGATTTAGCATTTCAATTTTTTAGTGATACACTTTATAATTATATTAACTGTGTTATTTATTCTAATGATGTCAGATTATGTGTTTTTAATATTCCAAATACATTTTCTCCTGAAGGACAACCTTATATAACAGAATTTAAGGCAATAGATAAATCATGTTTTGATATGTTAACTTGTGGACAATGCTTTACAATAAAATTTTTTGGATGTGCAGCTATTGACCATATTTCTCCGCGAGATGTATTTTTATTTGAAACTAATTGTTTTGAAAAAATATGTGACCCTTGCTTTACATCTAAGATATCATATAAATGTAATGAAGATTCATTCGGATTTGATTATTCAGAGCCATTATATGATAGTGAGGGTTCTCGTACAATTCCATTTTTCAATAAAATAAGACTTCCATTTTATCTAACTGAGCCGCAATATCCGCTGACCAGAAATGTATTTATGAAATCAGATGGAAGTAGATTGAAACTTTCTGCACGAATAGCAAACTCTTGGGAATTGATTGTTGACTATATGCCACGTTATTGGCATGAGAAACTGATTGTCGCACTTGAGCATGATACAGTTTTGATAGATAATATAAATAGCTGTTTGCCAGTTGATACTCAATTCATTCAGGAGAAAGAATACAAGATTGACTGGCAACGATTCCTAAACTATCCTACAGCTCCTGCCAGCAGTCAGTTGATGCTTACACCGTACTATAACGTAAATTCTAATTGTTTATAAAAATGGAAAATCAAACAGAAGAAAAAACAGTAACTCTTGAAGAGGCTGTTCAGCAAGTAATCAATGATACAAAAGGAGTATTGCTTATTTCGCTCGGTCATTCTGAATATGGCAGAATGGCTTATAACCTTGCAGTATCACTTTTAAACTCCGCACCGGATTTAAAGATTCATTTGGTTTTTACTCCTTCAGCAATCGCTCACCTCAACGAAGGACAAAAACAAATATTTTCATCAATGAAAGAAGCTCCGAAAGAAGCATATATCAGAAATGGAAATGTGGAATACATCAAAGCTAAATCAATGATGTACGAATTAAGTCCTTTCGATACTACCATCTTTTTAGATGTGGATATGATATGGCTTACCAAAAATTCAATCAATGAACTATTCGAAGAATTGGAAGGGTTGAATTATACTTGCCAAAACGAAAATAACATTGAATTGTCAGCGGATGAACTGGACGAGAAGTATAGTCAATGGGCAAATGTGAAAGAAGTAAAGGAAGTCTACGAATTTACTGAAGGAAAATTCTATTCGCTGCATTCGGAACTTATCTACTTCAAAAAAACAGAAGAGAATAAACATTTTTTTGATGAATGGAAAAATCAGTATGAAAACCTGAAGGTAAAATACACCGATTTCGCCAACGGCATTCCTGACGAACTCCCTCTTTGCATCGCTTCCATTATCTGTAACAAATATCCGCATGAAGATGGATATCTTCCTGTTTACTGGAAAAACAGAGAGAAGCCAATTGAAAGAAGTGAGCTGATTTCAGAGTTTTATGCCTATAGCATCGGAGGCAATCGTCTCACATCCGAACAGGTACAGACATATAATGATTTTGTACAGTATTACATGAATAAAATAGGAAGTCGTTTCGTCTTCAAAACAGAATCAAAAATATCCTTTCTTCCTGAAAGAAAAAAACTATAACCAATGTCAGTAATAGACCCAACCACCTCAACCGCAGGTATTCTGAAACCTTACATGCAGAATGGCAAACGCCATAAAGCATACAATGAAACTGTAAAAATTGCAAAGGAGCTGCGCATTCACTCCGATGGTGAAGATGCAGGAGATTTAATTTCGGAGCGCAGACCTTCGGAAAGTGCAGAGATAAAAAAATATCGTGAAAAGATTTTTGTTGCGATTACAGAGCCGGTGGTATCGCGAATCATCACTTCGTTATCCAAAATTCGCAGGTCTTCGGATTGGAGCATCAAGTATGATGTTTCCAAGTTTTCAAAATCAATTACTGAAGGAGAAACGATTCAGGATTACTGCGAAGAAAACTATCCTTCATATGAAAGCGTTACCAAATGGACGTTTGATGTATTGCTTAAAAATTACCTCGTTGACCCCAACGCAGTAATAGCAGTTATCTATGACCCTACAGGAATTGATGCAACGACCTATAAACAACCAATTGCAGTTATATTTAATTCCGAACAGGTATATGATTTCGTGGAGAATAAATTTGCTGTTCTTTACTCCACTGATAAATCGGAATATCAGATTGACGGTACTACCATGTATGATGGAGATGTTTACTATTACATTGACGATACACGAGTACAACGTTGGGAACAGACGGATGCCAAAAAAACAATGGCATTGAAATACGAGTATTTGCACAATCAAAGTAAAATGCCCATATTCAAAATCAAAGGTTTATTTTATAAGGCTCTCGATAATGTGAACATTTATAAGAGCCGTATCAATGCAGTGATTCCGCATTTGAAAGAAACGGTGCGTGAATATTCCGATTTACAGGCAGAGGTGGTACAGCATATCCATTCTGAAAAATGGTTTTACCAAACGCAGAAATGTAACACTTGTAACTCCACAGGAAAGTTGATCGTGGAAGGCAAAACAATTACCTGCAATAAATGCAATGGTTCAGGATATGCCACAACTTCACCTTACGACAATATAAAAGTTCCGCTTCCTGAACCTGGTACACAGGCGGTCGCAATGCCTCCGGCAGGTTATATTCAAAAGCAGGTGGATATTGTAAAGATTCAGGACGAGCGAATTGACAAACATAAATATCAGGCACTCGCTGCAATCAATATGGAGTTTCTCGCAGAAGCTCCACTGAACCAAAGCGGAACTGCTAAACAAGTGGACCGTGACGAGCTGAATACTTTTGTTAATTCCATTGCAGAGGATTTGGTTTCAATAATGGATAAGATTTATTATTTCATTAATGAATATCGTTATTTCACCGTAGTAGCAGACAAGAAAGTAAGAAAGGACATGTTGCCAAAAATTGCAGTACCTCAGAACTATGATTTGCTTTCTTCTGATTATCTATTGCAGGAACTTAATACTGCGAAGACTGCGAAAATTAATACTGTATCACTTATAGCTTTGGAGATTGAATTTGCAAATAAGAAATTCAATAATGATACAAGTGTTCGCGATGAATTGCGTTGTGTATTGGAGCTTGACCCATTGCCAGGACTTACGGAAGATGAAAAGATTATTCGCCTTCAGCATGACGGAATTACTCGTGACAACTATGTGTTAAGTTCGAATATATCGACATTTGTAAAACGTGCCATTTCCGAAAATGATAAGTTCCTTTCTATCAATATGACTGATAAGAGAATATTTTTACAGAAGTACATTGATGAAACATTAATATTTAATAGTACTGCACAGCAGATTATAAACGGAGTTAAGATTGCGAATGGTGCAATTAATTTAACCGAATCAATGAAAGGAGTTACAGGAATGATTGAAATTGCAACTGCTATTCAAAATCAAACTTTATCAATGGATGGAGGAATTGCTTTGGCTTCCGAGAAGTTTGGAATTACCACCGACCAGGCGAAATTACAATTAAAAAATATCGTAGTTAAAACTACTCCGCCTCCACCTCCTACACCCGGAGAAATAATACCTCCGACTGTTAAATAATGAATGAGCTGGATAAAATAATTTCTGAATTGTCGGATGCGATACAAAACGCATCCGACTCTTTCAATTCCAATATTGACGGGATTCAGAAAAGCATTTATGATGATGTTGCTTTGCTCGTGAAAGACCTTGATATTACTGATGGTAAAATAGCGAACACAGTAAAGAATATTAAGGCAATAGGAGCCATAAAAGGAAAGATTGAAAAAATAATTCTTAATCCTGATTATATTGATTCCGTTAAGGAATATACCAGCGCTTTCAATGCTGTTTCCAAATTACAGGATTCTTATTTCAAACAATTATCAGCTTCCGAAGGTCCTACAAAATTACTTGATGCTGTTAAACAGCAGTCAGTTGAATACACTGTACAATCATTAACAGAAAGCGGAATCAGTGCCAATGTAACGGATGGAATACGTGATATCCTGAAACGCAATATTACCGTAGGTGCTTCATACAATGATTTGCTTGACCAGATGCGAAACTTCATTTTAACGAATGATACAGGTACTGGAGCTTTGGAGCGATACACCAAACAAATCACCACCGATTCATTACAGCAATTCAGCAGACAATACGGTCAGGTATTGAGCAATGATTTGGATATGGAGTGGTTTATGTATGTCGGTTCTAATCGTAAGACTTCGCGCGAGTTTTGTATTCTGATGACAAAAAAGAAATGGATTCATCGCTCGGAGTTTTCAGATATTGTAAATGGAATTATTGATGGTGTTAAGGTGAAAATTAATCCTACGACTCATGTATGGGCAGGAGGTATTCCAGGTACAGATGAAAACAATATTGAAATTAATTGCGGTGGTTATAGTTGTGAGCACTCTATGTATCCTGTTTCTTCACAAATAGTACCGGGTAATATAAGAAGATTATTTCATCCTGCATTAAATGATTTGATGAATAAAGCAAAAGAATCAGCACCTCAAATTGATGAAATAGCAAATCGGATTGCTGATAAATATGGGGCTGTTGTAACACCAATTAATTTTAAGTCAGCAAATTCTATTTTGCGAAAAGCTACTTCAGATTATGGTGGAGATATTACACGAACCAAAGATGCTGTAAGAAATACTATTGTAGCACCAAAAGAGCAAATCGAAAATATTGTTCGAGATTTACTAAAAGAAAAAACATTGCAAGGTTCATCTATTCAATATGCAGATAAAAACAAATTAGGTTATTCAGGTAATTTACTTACTTATAATACAGATAATGGATTGATTGGAGAAATTCAGGTGAATACACCTAAAATGATTTATTCTAAAGAAACAGAAGCAGATGCAAGAACTATTTTAGGGGATGAAATATTTAATGAAATAAAAGCATCTACCGGATTAGAACCTGGATTAGGACACATGTATTATGAAGAATGGAGACTAATAGAAAAAAGCGATAAGCTTTCAGATGTTTCACGGGTATTAGAAATAGAGAAGTTGGCTAAGGAATACCAGGCTAATTTTTATGATTAAAAACTATCGTATTCTTCTTTTGTTATTTCATTTTCTTCATAGCAAACATTAACCACAATAGAAGCTCCGTTAGTTGCTTCATATGGTTCCACACCTTTAAATTTAACAAATGCTTTGCCGTCAGGAGTACTTTTAATTACAGCTTTTTCAAACTCATTTTTTAAGTAAACAGTTTCTTCTCGTAGCTTTATTAAGAATTCTTCTCTTGTCATTGTTACAAATATAATAAATTAATTGATATAAATTGGTTATTCTTGTTTTTTCTGCAATACTTCCTTCGCTCTGTTTTCGGCTGCTTCCTTATACCTTGCAATCTGTACTTCAAAAGCAAACGGATTTACTTTGATTATTTTCTGCAAACGGTTGGCATTATTTGCGACCAGTTTCCATTGTTGGCTATGTTCTTGAAACAATACCTCATTTGCTTCTTCATCCTCCGTAACGAGCTTATAAAAGTTAGCACAGGCATCGGCTAATTTAACTTTATAATAATTCAAAAGGTTTTCACCTTTTATTTGGCGGTCGTATTTGTCTTTTTTCTTCATGTCAATTCCGATAGATTTATCAAAGGCTTCCTTCTCTGCTTTTGACATCATTGTGTCGTTAATATTTCCACTCATGGTTTTTTCCGTTTTTCTAAGTCCGTCATTTCTTTATGTTCACGAATTATCATATACACCACGCGCTCCTGCGATTTCTTGCACAGGCAATTCTTTTGCTCGATACCTTGCAATTCCAAAATATATTCCTTTACATCAGACGGAATATTTGCTAACCGAATTGGAGAAATTTTCTTATCACTCATGGTAAATCTTTTTGAACTGTTGGCATTATCGGTTGAAGCGGTCGGTTGAATGTCAGTTGACGAATATATAACTTACCTTCATTAAATACTTCCAGTCTTTCTTCGGGAGTAAGCTCCCAAAAGGTTAATACAACTCCATCCTCTGTTCGTTGAGCAGGTAGTGGTTGGTACTCGGGCTGGTCTTTTGCAAAGATTATATTCTGACCTAAAAATTCTATTGGCTTCATTTTATTTCTGTGCTAATTTAGTACAAAAATACACAAAAAGAATAATAATGAATATAAAAATAAAATACTTTTGCATTGATTATTAACAAATCATACTTCAAATGGCAGAGAAAAAGCAATACTTAAAAATAACTAAACCTGACAAAACAGTTCATTTTTGTCAACCTTCCACAATGAAAAAACTTCAATTTCAAAATACTTTGAAAAGACCTGAAGATAGATATCATTTGGAAATCGTAGAAATGACTAAAGATGAAATTACTTCTCACTCTGGTTATGATGAAACATTTGCGCCAACAGGAAAAGGAGATAACGCTTTAGTTGTTTTAAAAAAACAACTGGAAAGTGCAGGGGGAGAAAATGCAGAGTTAAAAAAACAAATTGCCGAACTTGAAGCAAAAGCAGATAAAGTTCCTCCGGTTGTTTCCGCTGCACAGTTAGTAGTTATGATTGATGTTGCAGGTTCAATTGAGGAAGTTGACGAATTGGTAGGTGATGATACAAGAGTTTCTGTAATCAAAGCTGCTGATAAAAGAAAAGCAGAATTAACAAAATAAATTATTATGAAAACAGGAACAGTAAAGTTTTTCAACACACAGAAAGGATTTGGATTCATCGCGTATGAAACCAATAAAAATATTTTCGTTCATGCAACTGGACTGATTGATGCCATTAAAGATGGCGATTCGGTAACATTTGAAGTTTCGGAAAACAAAAAAGGGCTGAACGCAATCAACGTTCGTTTAGCTTAACAATATATTGCGAGGTGGAGCAGTTGGTAGCTCGTTGGTCTCATACACCAAAGGTCATAGGTTAGAATCCTGTCTTCGCTACTAAGATTAAATGAAGTTAAAAACTTAAAACAATTAATTATGAAATTCGGGGATCTATTAAACAAGTTATCCAAAAAAAGCGGAATCGATGCAGCTAACAAAGCATTGGTTGATTTATTGTCAAAAGCGGAATTATCGAATACCGAGATTCCTGATGAATTGGCAAATGCAATCGATACAGCATTGATGAATGTAGAAGCCGCCAAAGCTCACCCCGAAGTAATTAAAAAAGTAAAAGGCGAAGCTCTTAACGGTGCTGATGCTGTTGTTTCAAAACTGATTGAAGAATTGGGATTCGCAACTGAAGATGCTGCTGACATTGTTGCTGATAAAAATACCTTTTCAAAAATTGAAAAGATGATTAAGAAAACAGCAGAGTTGACCGAAAAGAAAAATAAGTCAACTGACGGTGCTGATAAAAAAGCATTGCAGAAACAAATTGATGATTTACATCAGGCACAAAAAGACCTGATAAAAAAGAATCAGGAAACATTAACTGCAAAAGAAGCCGAATTTAACGGCCTTATTATAGATAAAGAATTGCAGACTTTAGTTGCACAGAAAAAACTTTCATTACCGGAAGAGATGCCTGTGGCAACAAAGAATTCAATTGTTATGGCTGCCATCAAATCAGAATTGGCTGCAAAAGGATTTCAAATAGTAAATACCAATGGTACCATGGAAGTTAAGAAATCCGATGGTACCGATGCGTTTGACGACCAGCATAATAAAATAGTCGTAACAAATCTTATTGATGGGGTTCTCGCCCAAAACAAATTATTGCAGGTAAACGAACGGGCTAATCCGGCTAATCCAACTGTAGTAATTCCAGGTAGTGATAAAAACATCATCAATCCGAAAGCTGTCGCTAACGCAGACCAAGCTCTGAAAGATGCAGGTTTGATTCCTTCCTAAAAAAACTTACTTCTAATACTTATTTAAAATGGCAGGTATAGGCTTCGCCCCAGCATTACTCTTTCACTCGAAAGCAGTATTCGATGGTATTACACCATCCACCAAAATCACTCCTGTAGGTTTTACACGAATGCTTTTGGATAATTCTAAGCCCAACATTGTTTCTTCTGGAATTGATGATGGCAGCGGACATATTAAAGATGTTCGTGTTAAGTATCGTACTCGTTTGCCAAAAGGCAAAAGTGCGACTACTGATAATTGCGACATTGATGCACGACCTGCATACAATGAAGTGACTGTCGCGGCCAGCATGTTCCGTAAATATGCAGTGATGCTTGAAGATGACGTAATAGCACGTTATGAAAAAGAGGCATCTGGATTGATGAATCCGATAGGTACTGCTTTGTCAGGAGTTACTCCGTTAATGACAGAACAGTGGGAAGTAATCATGGAAACCATCAACGGTTTGATGCAGGACATGAATGATGATTTGGTGGTTAAACAGGTTGCTAACTTTGGTAAAAATCAAACAACCGGAGCAGCAACTGCAAAAGCTGTCAATTTCCCATTATCTGCAATTGTCAATGATTTAACATCAGGTATGACTTCTGTTATGGCAGATGCACGTTTGAATGAGATGGATATATCAAAATCGTTCATTGTGGGAAGTGGTTTGATTGACGCATATTATATCCAGCAAAATGCCGCTGCAATTTCTGCTAATCAGGCAGGAGTTAATTCAAACAGATTGGCACTACCAAAGTACTATAACGACTTTGATTGTGATAACGCTTGGGGTACTAATGAGTTTGGAATCTTCGAGAAAAATGCTGTACAGTTGATCGATATCAATCGTTATGTTGGTTTCAAAGCAGGAATGAAAGGCGGTGATTTCTTCGGAACTCTTACTGTTCCTGTAATGGATGCACAGGGTAACATGTCCTCATTCACATTCGATATACAGTTGACTTACATCAAATGTCCTACCGAATTGGTTATTGCAAGTGAAGGAGATCGTGCTATAAAAGTAAACCGTGGATGGGCGTTAATTATCAGTAAGTCGTTTGACTCGTTTAACATCCCAGCTGATGCTTACGATGCAGCTGACCGCTTGACTGGTAATAACGGAACATTACGTTACGTTGCAACCAATGCTTAAGATTAGATTTTTGTTCTGTTGTTAGTTCAAAATTCAATATCATACTAATGGAATGTCTAAGAGATTATATCGGTGTTTTAGGTTGCGGTGCTCTGGTACCTGTAGCAGGTAAATACCTGAATACGCTCCCTGGCATTTCATTAGAAGGTATTGAAAAATTAGCGAATGATGAACAGAAGAATTTTCTCGGAGTCTGGAAGAATGTTCAGGACCGTGCATTATCAAAATTCAGCATTGAAGTAACACAACGTTTCCTGAAGGAGTTTAAATTAAAACAACTTCGTGGAGCTGTTGACCTGCTGAACAGAATATATACACAAAGTCAGACAAATACTCCGGCAGCACCTCTTCAAAGAGGTTTTTCTGTTGAATTGATGTACGGCAAAAGTGTATTCACTGCCAGTAACCTTCAGCAGATTTATGTTGAATCCCTTTCATTTTATATCATTGATAAAACGACAATAGGTGACTCCGTTACCATCAACATTGTTGATTTATTAATGGGAAATAAAGTGGATACATTCACCATACCGACTGATAAAGTGAACAATGGATGGAATGAAGTAAGAGTTCAAAAAAGCTATGATTATGCACGACTTGCATTTACCTACGATGCAACAAACATACCTGGGCCGGAACAATTAATCAATCAACTTTCAATTAATGGTTTCTATTCCGCAATCACTATTTTATATGGTGGATATTGCGATCCATTTATAAGAGGTATTGAATATACAGACTATCAGTCACCGACTTACGGTACTAATATTTTCGGATTGACCGGAAAGTTTTCTGTGGTGTGCAAGTATGATAAAATCGTCTGCAATAACAAGGATTTATTTACCTATCCGCTATGGTATTTATGTGGTGCCGAGCTGATGATTGAACGATTAAATTCAAATCGTGTAAATGAATTTACAACTATCGGACTTGACAAAGCTGCTGAATTATACAAGGATTTCATGGCAGAGTTTGACCGTTCTTTAACACAACTAGTGGATAGCATTTCTCTTAATTCCAACGATGCCTGTCTTGAATGCAATGAGCGTTTGCAAATCGTTGAAAGCAGAATGTAATGAATGTAAGCTCCAATTTAAGTGCAGTACTCGGAGACATTCATGCAAGAGTAGCGAATATTCAGGGAACTGTACTTCGTGAAATAGCTGTTAGTATGCTGCCTGTGGTTCGCTACAGGATTCATACAGCAGGCACAGCAGCTGACGGTTCTCAAATCGGAATTTATTCGAAAGGTTATATGTCAGTAAGAACCGGAGTATATGCTTCGAATGAATCTTTCAAAAAAGGTAAGAACAAAGGCGAAACAAATCCGGAGGGAGTATTTACCAAAGGAAAGCATAAAGGAGAGCCACGACCTAAATATAATCGTACAGGCGAAACAAAAGTAATGCTGTCACTTACAGGAGAAATGGAAAAAGGACTGGAAGTTATGGCGACAGAGAAAGGATTTGGTTTGGGATATCCATTCGAAGGAAATCTTCAAAAAGCCAAATGGAATGAATTAACATACAATAAAAAAATATTTGCCTTGACCGATGAAGAAAAAGGCAATGTTTTACAAATCGCACAGGGAGTAGTAACAAAGAATCTGAATGAATAATTTATCTGAAATAGTAAAACTTATTAATGCAGCTTTGCTGACTTTGGCATTCAATACTGAGTCAAGGCAGAAATCTGCATTATATGGCATTTCAAAAACTTTGCCATATAAACAAAAGGCAGATACTACATACGAACTTATCCCTACTCTTTTGGATTTGGACGGAGACGGTAAAAAGTTGATTCCCGATGATAATAATTCAATTCAGATTTATCATAAAATAAATTCAACGGCTTCTATTCCTGATAAGGTGCAATATGGAAATACCAATGATAAGATTATTCGTACTACCCAAATGTCAATGATTGTTTGGGCACAGTCAAATAAGATAAACATGTTTGACAATGAGCTTGACCAGTTGATGCTTTCGGTATTCCCGAATAAAATTGCAAAGGATAAATTGAATGAGATGAAGCTAACAGACTGTACCATCAATTACAATTCTACAGACTTTAATTCAATGGCTATTTTCATGCGAGAGTATGCCACAAAACAATACTATTTGAATCCGCAGCATCTCCTGTTTGAGGTGAAGTACAGCATCGAATGCAGACTGAACAAAAGTTGCATTAAAACTTGTTAAACAAAAACTATAAAACTTATTTAAAATGAAATTTTCTTTTTTATCAACTAGACAATTGGTTTACTATCCATCAGGATGTTCCGATTTAGTACAGCACACATGCGACCCATGCGAAGCAGACGAATTGGGAAGAATTCGCGGTGTAGCTTTCATTAAAAAAGATTACGTTTTCGTTGATCCAACAGACCCTACCGAGTGGGCAGCTCAAATTGCTGCCGGCACAATCATCGTTATTCCTAAAACAAATGGAAGTTTTGATGGTGGAACTCCGAAGGAAGGTCCTGGTTATGGAGACGCTGAAAGCGTTTATCTTGGTTCTGCATTTGTGTTGAAGTATAAAGACCCAAACTACAAAAGCAACTGTGCTTTTTATAACGGTCTAAAACGTTCACGCAATTACAAAGTTGCCTATTTAACTGAAACGCAAATTCACATTGCTAATAAAGCATGTGTAGTTTTACCAAAAAATCCAGTGGTTGATGCTTTGGATTCAAAAGTAGAATGGGACGTGGAAGTTAAATGGATAGACAAAGATTTCGCTTGTCCTTCCAATATTCCAGTAGGAATATTTGATAACTGCTTCGAAGCATAATTAACCTATGGTAGTTAACCCTGACAGAAATGTCGGGGTTAATTACTATTAAATAATCTTTCCTATGTACTGCGAAAACTGCTATAAATGCTATGAAGTTCAAATTCCTGAATGTCCAAGCCAAATTTTGGTAAATGCCGGATTGGAAGCAAATAAAATTTATTATGTTACCATAACAGATAAGTTTGGCGAACAGTATAAACAACAATGTACCAGCGATAATAACGGAAGTATCTTGTTATTAATAAGCGGACTTCCTTCAGGAAGTTTGAATAGGTATTCTGGAAATTGGAAAATAGAGGTTCGCAAGGTTTTAGCAAATTGCGAACCGGAATTATTGCAATTCTGTTGTGACGGAGTTGTTAAAACATTCTCATGTATTATAGCTTCTTTCTTTCAGTCATCACTTGGAAGTTTACCAACTGATATTGGATGTTTATGTAATGACCCCATTACACCAGCACATCCATCTACTGATGATTCAATAGAAGTTCCATTTTCAGAACAAGAAACAATTACATATACTCATAATTTAGGAAGATATGTAGATGTAACTATTTATGATACTGATGGAATTCAGATTTATGGTCAGGTTATTCAAGATAGTTTAAATCAAATAACAGTAAATTTTAACCAGTCACTAAGTGGCACAATACTTATAGACTAATGAGTGCTAAAATTAATTATGGTTGCGATATAGATTTAGGTGGTAATAAATTACTGAATGCTGTTAATTTCGAGGAAGAAATAACCAATAGGAAAACAGCTATTGATACTGCCAATGGTACTATTGCTTCATTAAGTGATAATATTGACAGTGAAGCCGCTACAAGACAAACGGCAGATAATGATGAATCGACCTCACGAATAGCAGCAGACAATGATTTACAATCGAAAATTACTGCCGAAATAACCAATAGGGAAACGGCTATTGATACTGCTGTAACTAATTTAGAGGATGGTGTATCAACGGATGGCGATACGTTACAGAAGCTGTATAATTTAATACAAGGAAGCTTTACCGAAATTACTGTTGCTAATATAACTGCGAGAGATGCTTATAATGTTACTCTTGGTTATCATGTATTTGTTACTGATGATGGGGATGGACGTTGGTCCTTGTATAAGGCAATCACGGGTGGCGTTGGTGCGACGTATGTAAAATTAAGTGATCCTGATTTGTTGAATGCTGTGATGACAGCTTCACAAATTAAGACCGCATACGAAAGTAATAGTGACACCAATGCTTTTACTAACGCTTTGCTTTCTAAATTAAATGGAATAGCAGCTGGTGCCACTGCCAATGATACTGATATTAATTTAAAGAATAGAGCTAACCATACTGGTACGCAAGATGCCAGTACTATTACAGGCAGTAAAACATCTTCATTTATCAGTGATTTTGGTAATACAGTAAGAGCTACTGTATTGACAGGAATTGATTTAACTGTGAATGCCGTTATAAGTGGAGCGGATACTATTTTAAGCTCGTTAGGTAAATTGCAGAAACAGATTACTGATTTAACTACCACCGTTTCTGGAATTACAATAGGTTCAAATCCTGATAAGGATTTAGCAACTATACAGGCATTAGGAGCGCCATTAATTGCTCAAACAGCATCAATTGAATCAATTAATGGTGTTTGCATTCTGAATAGTGCTATATGCCAAATTAGACGTGTTATGATATCAAGTCCGCAAACAATATCAAATGTATGGTGGTATCAATATGATCAAGGAGTATATACTTCAAATAATTATAATGGCGCAGGACTTTATTCTTATTCTGGTGGCAATATAACATTGGTGGCATCTACAGTCAATGATGGAAATATGTGGAAAGCGGCCGCAAATACATTTAATTCAAAAGCCTTTAGCACTCCATATAGTGCAGTTTCAGGTATTTATTTCGTGGTATTTTATTATAATGCTAGTTCAACAACGACGCATCCAAGCATTGGTGGCGGAACTTCGATGTTGACAAATATTTCGAACGCATCATTCCTTACCAACTCCGCAAAATTATCAGGAAGCGTAAATACTCAAATAACATTAATGACAACAAAAGCAATGAGCGCAATAGGTAACTTAACAACTACCCCATGGGTAGGACTATCATAAATGGCAACGAATAAAGTAATAGTATGACAAAGAAAATCGACATACAACGAATGAACTTCTACGATAAAGTTCTTGATAAATTGAGTATCAAAAATATTATCAGCAGCATCGCACTTTCGGCAATATTAGGAGTTGGTGGATATGGATTTAGAACTATTGCAAAAATCGCAAATCAATACGAAAGCGCTAAGACAATATTGCCGAAAGTGCGAACATTAGAAAGTAACGATTCAATTCAAGAAATAAGACTAGTTAAGGTAGAAAGCGACCAGGCAGTCATTAAAAAAAGCCAAAGCGATAGCGATGATGACGTTAGAAGTATCAAAGAAGACATTCATTCTATATTCATTATTCTAAGCAATGGTAAAAATCATCAATAATAAAATTATTTAAAATAAAATGGCATCAAGAAAAATAGAAGACTGCGACCAACGATTACAAGATGCGTGGGAAACGGCAGTAGCAAACTGGAACAATAAGAATGGATTAATACCATGTCTTAGTTGTACTCTGCGCTCGCCTGAGGAACAGGCGGCAGTCTATGCAAAAGGTAGAACTACACCAGGTAACATCGTGACGAATGCAAAAGCCTACCAAAGTCCACATAATTTCACACCGGCACAGGCATTTGATTTCTTTTTTGAGAAAGATAACGGACAGGGTGGAATGGTGGCTGTGTGGAATGATAAGGCAAGTTATGCGGAGTTTCGACAGTTGATATTAGATGCTGACGACACTCTTGTAAGCGGAGTGAGCTTCAAGTTTGTTGATGCCGACCATATCGAAACTCCAGACTGGAAAAAAGAATTTGCTAATCAAATTAAATAAATAATATGGGAAATAGCTTTTTAGATAAACATCCTAAATTCGCTAAAGCGATAGGTGTAGCAGGTAAAGTAATAGCACCTGTTTTGGAAGTAGCCGGTAATGTACCAGGCTTACAGATTTTAACAACAGTTGGTCAGGCAATTGATAAATGCGAAGAATTGAACGACCAGCAAAAAACAGCTGCAAAGGAAATTCTAAAGCAGGAAATGTCCGAAAATGACGAACTGGAAGGACTTATTTTTAAAGATAAGGCAGATGCACGTCAGCGTGAAGAGGTTATTGCAACCAGCGATAAAGCTCCGTTAATAAATAAAATTACATTGCCAATACTGGCAGCTTTTGTAACGTTCGGTTTTTTCGGGATTCTTGCATATATGCTGAAATATACCGTACCTCCTGAAAATAAGGATATTCTTAATATTATGCTTGGTAGCCTTGGTACTGCATGGGTAGGAATAGTTACGTACTATTTCGGTTCTTCATCGGGAAGCAAAGATAAAGACCAACAAATATCCGATTTGATAAGTAAACAATAAAACCAATGGCTGAAGGTTAAAGAAGCCGCTAATAATTAAATAAATACAAATCATGAAAAAAGTTTTTAAATGTGTATCCGAAACAACAACGGATGATGGACAAAGTGCAACATTTACAGAGAATGATTCAAATGAATCTTTTTCGATGCCAGAGCTTGTACTCGATGTCCCTAAAGGAACTTTCGAGGAAGGAAAGTATTACGCTATGTCAATTGACGTAACTGATGCTCCAGCATCCACTGAAGTACAAAGATAAACCTATCGAATCCGTTAGGTTTAAAAAGTCCTGTAGAAATGCAGGACTTTTTTATTTTGACTTTTTTTGTCCAAAAAGCTTATTCATTGCTTTGTCGGTTTCTTCCTCATGAAATGCTTTCATGTATATTTCGGTAGTACTTATTTTAGAGTGCCCGAGCATCTCCTTTATAGAATATATATCTATTCCTTTTTTATGAGCATAGTCAGCAAATGAGTTTCGCGAGCTGTGATAACCTACTTCCGAAATCTCTGCACGTTTGCAAGCCCAGTGTAAGTTTTTTCTATAAAATGAATTCCTTACTCCAATAGAATAATCTTCATTTGACCAGTCCACTTTCGTGTCGAAAAGAAACTCTTTGTTTTTCTTCCTGTAGCGATCAATTATTTTCAATGCCTGTGGCATCAGTTTAATATTTCTCTCATTGTTACTTTTGTGCATGGTATATTTCAACCTGTCACCCTGCAGCATGGAAAACTTCAAACGGCATAAATCCCCGAAACGAATCCCTGCACAATAGAAGGAAAACAGGAACATATCAACTGCGAGCTGTGGAGTTGGAAACTTGGAGAAATTGTACTTCTCGAGCTGTAGTATTTCATCAATAGAGTTTCTTTTTTTCTCCGTTCGTTTTGTTGTGAACTTATAGTTTAAAAATGGGTTCTTATGGTATTCCATTTGCCCCGAATCGACAACGAGTTTCATTATGAACTTTATTCTTTTTAAAATATCTGCAATGTAATTAACATGCAGGTTTTCCTTTGTAAGCGATGCCTCGAAATCCTGAATGAATTTATTGTCTATTTTTTTTACAGGCAGTACTGGTGAGAATTTCTTTAGCTTTTCAAAAACTGTGTTTAGTTTTTTCCAGTTATATAATGAGTGTTTATCTTTCGAATAGTTCAACCGTTCCTGAAACCACCAATAGAAATCCTCTTTATTTCCGAGTTCTACAGTTCCGCCAGTAAGAAAGTTCTTTTCCAAAGAATTGCAAAGCTCAATAATTTTCAAGTTTATTGGCTGTCCGTTCGGATGCTTGTCTATTTTTATTCTGCATTGTTTCGCATCCCACTGTTCTTTTTTTATCTTCGCACCTACCGGAATAAACCTTTTTTTCTTACCTTCGTTTACCCGAATAAAAATAGGAGCCGTTCCATCCGAAGAGAAATAATTGTTTATTGATAAAACAGGTTTGATTTTCATTGTGCCTTTTTTGTGGCGACAATAATACATAAATTTACATCAATAGACATAATTGTACATTGAGTAAAATTACTCAACCCTCAATAAAATTAATACATTGCAGTAAAATCAATAGTTTGCTTAAATATTGGCAATATGTCCGGCACTGGGTACAAAACAACAAAACCTTGATAAAATTCTTATCAAGGTTTTGTTGTTTTATAGTTTCCTCACTTTACTTTCGGATAGGAATTCACATTTTGGTAACTACTTGCAAAGATAGAAACAGTAAGATACCTTTGACAAAAATTAGAACAAACTATATGAGTAAACTATTTTCACCTTTATCACTCAATTCAAAAGTGATACTAAAAAACAGGTTGGCTATAGCGCCGATGACAACCC
>CAIRRW010000543.1 GCA_903881065.1 uncultured Bacteroidota bacterium | reverse complement strand
TGCCAAAGCAGATTTAACATTTGATGTTGAATTGATGGATGTGAAATAGGAAGTAAGATGTTTTTATATCTCATTTTTTGAATCGTTTAGCCAATATGTTTTGTGCTTATTCAATAATTATATAATTTAACAGCGTTAAACTTAATATTGTTGAAATGAGAAAAATTACATTTAGGAATATCTTTATTATTAGTATTGTATTTATTGGTTTATTGTTTAATAAATCATTTTCACAGACTGATTTACCTGTCGGATTTTCACCTGAAGAATTACAACTTGTAAAAAGCCCGGGTTGGAACTGGCCGGTAACAGAATCAAGGAGTGTAATCACTACACCACCTACAGGACATCTTAGAACAATGGCGCAGTGGGAAGAGGTGGATGCCGTTACAATAACATGGACCTCCTATACATCAGTATTAAGAGACATCGTTAAAGCTGTTGCTCCGTCAACTAAAATGTATATTATCTGTGGTACAGGAGGAGGGGGTACAGACTCTACTTCCATTAAAACCTATTTAACTTCAGGTGGAGTTCCTTCTATTTCAATAGCGAATTGCCGCTTTCTGTATGCAAATTATAATACCGTTTGGGCGCGTGATTACGGTGCTAATTCAGTTTATATAAATGATGTGGATTCGTTGATATTGGTTGACTGGGTGTACAATCGCCCTCGTCCGTCAGATGATACTATTCCGCACACAATTGCCAGATATATTGGTGTTCCTGATTATCAAACATCCGTAGCTCCATATAAATTAATAAATACAGGAGGAAATTGGATTAGCGATGGGCTTGGGCATTCGTTCCACTCAAACTTAATTGTATTAGAAAATCCTTCAATGAATGTTGCTCAAATTGATACTGTACTAAGTAAGTTTATGGGTATCACCCGTTCGGTTAAATTGGATACGTTACCATATGATATGATACATCACCTGGATATGCATATGAAACTTATAAATGAAGAAACAATACTTATGGGGCAGTATCCTTCAGGTATTTCTGATGGACCACAGATAGAAGCAAATCTTCAATACATACTTGCCAACTATAATTCTGCTTTCGGTACACCATACAAAGTGGTGCGTATACCACAGCCGCCAGATCAGTTGAATGGAAATACGTATCCTTCACAAGGTGGAAATTATCTTACTTATACCAATGCACTTATCGTAAATAAAACAGTGATTGTTCCTCAATATTATGCACAGTATGATACAACTGCTTTGCGTATTTGGCGTGGTGCAATGCCTGGTTATAACGTGGTAGGTATCAATTCAAATTCTACAATATCTGCAGCAGGTTCATTGCATTGTATCACACATGAAATAGGGCCGAAAAACCCGTTGTTGATTGTTCATCAGAATTTACCTAACACTATAAATACCACAACTCCTTATCAGGTGAATGCGCGTATTCAGCATCGCAGCGGTATTCAAACAGCTACTTTATATTATACTAATGATACCACTTCAGGTTTTTCAAGTGTTCCCATGACATTTACCAATGCTTCATTAAATACTTGGACCGGTTACATACCTGCTTATCCTGCAGGTACTCACGTTTTTTATTATATCAAAGCACATGCTAATTCAGGTAAAGAGGAGGTGCGACCTATGCCTGCCCCACGAGGCAACTTCATGTTTTATGTGCTTGGAGCAACTGGAATAGATGAGTATAGCAGTGCTTTCGAAATGAAACCTGCATATCCTAATCCTTCCCATGGCATCACGTGCATACCTATTTCGTTTGACAGAAATACAAAAGGAACAATCAAACTTTATGATATGCTTGGCAATCAAGTTGCTCTTATTTTTGATGGTGAAATGATACAAGGCGAAAAGAATTATTTTATCAATAGTGTTGGTATTTCTGCGGGAGCATATATTATTTCAGTGGAAACAACCGAAGGACGATTGACACAGAAATTAATGGTGAGATAGATAAGTAACATAAATAAGTATATGAGTGAATTATTAAATAAAGATGGTATTTCTAATTTGGATAGAATACCTGTAAAACGACTGGTATCAAAAAGAGATATTGGTATTGAGGCGTTTGAGTTGGAAAATAACCATTTAATGCTTGAAGCAACTTTTTTAGATCCTTATCATTTAATCAGATTAAACATTCATATTGATCCGGTAACTAAAACAATTATAAATGCCAAGAGTGAGTTTGCCAGTCACCCGCATTCGGCATGCCCACTGGTTGCAATAAAGGCTAAACTGCTTATTGGATTAAAAATTGAGAGAGGTATTACGCGTTTAATCTCTCAACGAATAGGGGGAAGTGATGGATGTATTCATCTTCGAGAATTAACTTTGGAAACGATTAATTTTGCTGCTACTACTCTTATTGGTTTTGATGAAGGTTTTGGTTTAATGAGCCGCGATTTCAATTTGTTAAACGAAACTGAAAAGGTAGAAATATCAAGACATTTGTTGAAAAACTCCTGTCATGTATATAAGCAGGAATAAATATTAAACCACTAATAAAAACAATAAAAGCCCCACATAATAATGCGGGGCTTTTTGTTTTTAATAAATAATTAAGAATCAGGTTTAGTGTTTATTTTTTGGGGATGAGAGATAAAATCCGATTAGCATCATCCAGAAACTTCACTTGTTCGCGACCTACTTCAGCACCTGCCGGATAACCAAGAGAACCTATTGTGTTGAGGTTAAAATTATTGGTTGCTTCATCCTTTGTAGTGAAAATAAACCAGCAAGTAGGATATCCGGTTACCTTCAGTGCTTGCTGCATACCATTATTCTGTTGTGTTAGTTCGGGAGATAATTTTTTTGTTCGCGGAAAATCAAGTTCAAGCAGTATTACATTCTTTTCGGCCCATTCAATAAATTCCGGTTTCGAAAAAACATCATTCTGTAATTTCCTGCACCATCCGCACCAATCGCTGCCGGTAAAAAATGCAAAAATAGGTTTATTGCTTGCTTTTGATAATTCATGAACTTCCGCCAAGCTAGTATGCCATACTAATTGTTTTGTTTGCGGCTTTGAAGGATTGCCGAACAGGGGAGGAGTGGTGATTTCCTGTGAAATAGAAAATTTTACAAAACAAAAGATAAATAAGAAAGATATGCTTATACT
>CAIRRW010000542.1 GCA_903881065.1 uncultured Bacteroidota bacterium | reverse complement strand
GCATTAAAATATGCAGTAATGATTAATGGAGTTACTGAATTAATAATGATGAAAGCGGATGTTTTAAGTGGTTTCGAAACTATTAAAGTGTGTACAAAATATAATTACAAGGGAAAACAAATAGATTATTTACCTTATGATTATTCTCCTGAATTATTGTCGCCTGTTTACGTTGACTTAAAAGGATGGAATAAGGATTTGACAGGACTAAATAGTCCTGGTCAAATGCCTGCGGCCTTAAATGAGTATATATCATTTATTGAGAAAGAAACGGGAGTTCGCATTACTATAGTTTCTGTAGGACCTGACCGTACACAGACATTAATCCGCAAAAAAGAATTGGTATAGTAATTGCCAACAGGCAAATCTTTTTATACCAATATAAATGAATAAATTAGAAAATAAAAATTTGATTTACAGAAATGTAAACTTGTTTTTATTTTCTTTTTTTTGTTTTCTGTTAGTAATTCCTTTTAATTCCTTCTCTCAAAAAAAAGTAGAAATAGTTCATGCAGGCTCATTAAAGTTTGATAAGAAACTTGGTAACGGAGCAAAGAGATTAATTGGCGATGTAGAGTTTAAGCAGGAAAACACATTAATGTTTTGTGATAGTGCTTATTTTTATGAGAACAATTCTTTGGACGCTTTCGGACATGTTCATATCAAACAGAATGACAGTATTAATATGTATGGTGATTTACTTAATTATGATGGTAATTCAAAGAAAGCTGTAATATCAAAAAATGTGATTGTTGATA
Source organism: uncultured Bacteroidota bacterium (assembly GCA_903881065.1). Lineage (GTDB taxonomy): Bacteria > Bacteroidota > Bacteroidia > 2-12-FULL-35-15 > 2-12-FULL-35-15 > 2-12-FULL-35-15. Next base: position 2,675 of record CAIRRW010000542.1, on the reverse strand, counting down.
AAGGAGATATGCATCTTACCACAGAAGTTTTGAATTATGACTTAGGTACAAATGTCGGGTCTTATACTACTCCTGCAAAGATTGTAAATAAAGATAATGTATTGACCAGTGATCAGGGGTATTATTTTGCAAAAAGCAATGATTTGAATTTCAAGAAGAATGTTGTGCTAGTAAATCCTCAATTTGTAATTAACAGTGATACAATGCGGTATAATACGGCTTCTAAAATCAACTATTTTATTGGCCCATCAACAATAAAAAGCAAAGAAAATTTGATTTATTGCGAAGATGGATGGTATGATACACAAAAGGATTTGTCAAGATTTTCGAGGAATGCATATATCCTCACAAAAGACCAGAAGATGTTTGGGGATAGCTTGTATTATAATAGAAAGAAGGGGATAGGAAGGGCTGTGCGTAATGTAAATGTGATTGATACTACTCATAAAATTGAAATAAAGGGTGATTATGCAATACATTTTGAATTTACAAATATTTCTATTGTCACAGGAAATGCCATGCTTACTCAAAGATTTGATAAGGATACTTTATATGTGCATGCGGATACCCTTAAAGCTATTGGGGAGAAGGATAGTTTGCAAGGAAAAGAATCAAATAGGGGTAATCAAAAGATGGGAAAAAAATCGAAAGAGGAAAAATCCATAAAAGATACGTTTTATTCAAAAAACAATAAACAAACACTTTTTGCTTATCATAAAGTGAAATTTTATAAAAAGGATTTACAAGGCAAATGTGATTCCTTGGCGTATAAACTTTCAGATTCAACAATGCGATTGTTTGGGACTCCAACACTTTGGTCGGATGTGAATCAACTTACTGCAGAAAGCATGAATTTTATTATTGGTAAACAATCAATAAAATCAATGTACATGAAAGGTAATAGCTTTATTGTTTCTAAGGAAGATAGTGTTCGGTATAATCAAATAAGAGGAAAAGAAATGAAGGGCTATTTTAATAAAGATACGCTTTATCTTGTGCATGTGGAAGGAAACGGGCAGACAATTTATTATGTAAAAGATAAGGATGTTATAAAGGCTGTGAATCGTGCTGATTGTAGCGACTTGAATATTTATTTTAAAAATAATAAGATAAAAAATATTGTTTTTATAACCAAGCCAGATGCAACGCTTTATCCTTTGGAACAAATTGAGGTGAAAGATTTAAAGTTAAAAGATTTTACTTGGAGAGGAAAAGATAGACCAATGAAAATGAAAGATATTTTCTGTTGGGATTGAAATTTAAATACTAAAAGTAAAATGTATTCTTTAATGCTCGTTGGTTAAAACTTACTTTCGAGAATCAAATTGTTTCCAAAATCTATTTTTATGTCAGTTTTTTTTTTAAAAATCCCATAAACTGAAGAACCGCTTCCACTCATTGAAGCATATATTGCCCCTAAAGAATATAATTTTTCTTTTATAGTTTTTATTTCGGGTAATTGAGGGAAAATTGAAACTTCAAAATCATTATGAATATTATCTTTCCACTCTTCTATCGGAATTTTTAGGATGTCAATTTCTAATGAACTTATTGGCATTTTTGGTTTTACGCCACTATAAGCTTTTGCCGTATTTATATGAATTGCAGGGTAAATTAATGCGAAATAGTAATTGGACAAATCAAGTTTTATCGATTCGTAATTATCTCCTTTCCCTTGAACGTACGAGGGTTTGTTCGTAATAAAAAAGGAGCAATCGCTACCAAGTTGACGCGCATAATTGTGCATTTCACCCCAAGATAAACCAAGTTCGAATTTATCATTTAATAACTTTATGAAAAAAGCAGCATCAGCAGAACCTCCACCCAAGCCTGCGCCTATAGGGATGTTTTTGTGTAAATGTACTTTAATAAAAGGCAGAGCATAATCTTTGGCAATTAAATAATAAGCATAATAAATTAGGTTGTCTGTATTATTTCCTGGAATTGGAATGCCTGATAAGGTAAGAGTAATTCGTTGATCAGTTTGTTCCTTGTTTTCGATTACTTCCAAAGCATCCAGCAAAGGTATTGGGTAAAAAACGGATTGTATATTATGGTAACCATCATCCCGTTTTTCGATGATATTTAGACCAAGATTTATTTTTGCATTTGGAAATATGAGCATTTCGCAAAGGTAGAAAAGATTAGGAAATAGAAATTCTAGTGATTATTTGATTGGATATTAATAAGTCAATATATTGACTAGCACCTTTAAATGACTAGCAATTGAAAATCAAAATGTTTTTCGTGTTAGTTTCTAAAAAAAACTACCTGAAGAACCGATAACAAAGTCCCATTTCAATGGCAAATTCGCTAACATAAGTTGTGTAGGAATTCGCCACTGTATTATCTTTAACATTTTTAGGAGAAGAATGAATAGCATAAGAACTTTCCATGCCAAAGGCACCTAAATAGCGAAAGAAAGATTAATTGCACAAAATAAGAATGGCAATCTTCAGTCAATCTTATGGGAATTAGACGAATTTAAATCATAAACATATTGTAAATGCAACTATTTTGCGTTTCTTTGCATCAATAAAGAAAGATCTAAAAAATAAATAAAGTAATAAATAACTGAAATGGAAATTAACTTTTACAAAACAAATTGCAAAATGAAGAGTATTCTTATTTTTTCAATCATTTTAATATTCGGACTTGTCAGTTCAAATGTTTTT
>CAIRRW010000541.1 GCA_903881065.1 uncultured Bacteroidota bacterium | reverse complement strand
GATTATATTGGTTTTAAAATTGTAAGACACAATAAAAACTATTTTGGTTGGATCTTATTCTCTAATATTGCAAATAGCATGACAATAAAATCATGGGCAATAAACAAAACTGCAAATAATAGTATTATTGCCGGGCAAACCCATTAAAATTTCTTTACTACTTCCCAAACAACAATTAGTTTTTCTTCGGAACAAAACAATACAATAATTAAAGTAATAAATGTGATTGGTGAAGTAATAGCGCAATCAACAATAAGCGGTAAACAATATACTTTAGATATGAGTAGCGCAAGTAAAGGAATTTATTTTCTACAAATAATAGATGAAAAGAAAACGGTGGTGAATAGGAAAGTGGTGGTGGAATAATCGCTTAACTAATCCAAATCGAACAAACTGCCTTTATGGGCACGCGGTATTTTGCCAAGATGTTTGTATGCTAGTTCAGTAGCTTCCCTGCCTCGCGGAGTGCGTACCAAATATCCTTCCTGAATTAAAAACGGTTCATACACTTCTTCAATCGTTCCGGCTTCTTCACCCACAGCGGTGGAAATAGTGGTAAGTCCAACAGGGCCGCCTTTAAACTTTTCTATCAGCGCCGACAGGATACGAATATCCATTTCGTCCAATCCGTTTTTATCCACATTAAGTGCAGAAAGTCCAATATGTGCTATTTCAATATCGATGGAGCCATTGCCTTTTATCTGTGCAAAATCACGAATACGGCGCAGCAACGCATTTGCAATACGTGGTGTGCCACGGCTACGGCGCGCTATTTCATTGGCTGCATCATCAGTAATAGGTACATTAAGAATACTTGCAGCACGAATAATGATTTTCTTTAATAAAGCGGCATCATAATAATTCAAACGGGAATTGATACCGAAACGTGCCCGCAAAGGCGAAGTAAGCAATCCCGAACGGGTGGTGGCACCAACCAATGTAAACGGATTTAATTTTATCTGAACACTGCGGGCATTGGGGCCGCTGTCAATCATAATATCTATTTTATAATCTTCCATTGCCGAATATAAATACTCTTCAACAATAGGACTTAGGCGATGTATCTCATCAATAAATAATACATCATACTCCTCCAGGTTGGTTAATAATCCGGCCAAGTCGCCCGGTTTATCAAGCACTGGGCCCGAAGTTATTTTAATGTTTACCCCTAATTCAGATGCGATGATATTTGCTAAAGTTGTTTTACCTAACCCTGGAGGGCCATGCAATAACACATGGTCTAAGGCTTCGCTACGCTGTTTTGCAGCCTGCACAAATATCTTTAGATTTTCAACTACCTCATATTGACCAGTAAAATCGGAGAACTCGGCAGGGCGCAATACTTTTTCAAACTCTTTTTCAGAAGAGTCTAAATTCTCACCATCAGGATTTATGTTTGGATTCAAAGGGAAATAAATTCTAAATTCTAATAACTAAATTCTAAAGCAGCGTTCTTAATACTTGATACTCTGTACTTAATACTTATTTAAGAGTAATGGCTGTATTGCCTACCACTACTCCATCACAGATAATATCAATTAAGTATTTACCTTCAATAAACGGATTAGGATTGGCACAGAATACACTTACGGCAGTATCTTCGTTGTTATAAGAAATGTCCTGTTTAGCAGCGTAGAAACCTTTGCCGCCATTAAATTTCACCATATTATCCTCATCCGGAGATTTACAAAGTTCCTTACCATCAGGTGTTGTAATCCTTATAAATACTGATCGTGCACCTTTCTTTGCAATCCTGTTTTCACCCAACACAAACGAAACTTTTATTCTTTCTACACGAGAAGCTTTTGTAGTTTCAACTTCCTTTTTTCCTCCCGATTT
>CAIRRW010000540.1 GCA_903881065.1 uncultured Bacteroidota bacterium | reverse complement strand
TGGTCCAATATGTAATGACGGTACCTCAACGGCAACAGTAACGATTACGTTAACAGGCACTTCTCCATGGACTGTTACATATACAAACGGAACCACACCAACAACAGTAAATATAACGACTTCTCCTTATACCTTTACAACATCAGTTGGAGGAACGTATACAGTTACTAGTGTATTAGATGGTCATAGTTGTAATGGTTTTGGCGTAGGAAGTGCACTTGTAAATGTAGTAAACTTACCTGTTGTAACATTGCCGCAATTTGCAAATGCATGTATTTCAGCTCCCTCATTCCCACTAACAGGAGGAACTCCAACAGGAGGCACATATTCAGGTCCCGGTGTAAGTAGTAATAATTTTAATCCTGCAACGGCTGGTATTGGTACACACACTATAACTTATACATATACTAGCGGTACAACCTGTACTGGTTCTGCTACAAATACAATAACTGTAGAAGCTCTACCAACAGTTACTTTGCAAGCATTTAATCCTGTTTGTGTTAATGCCGGACCTTTTACTTTAAGCGGAGGTGCTCCGGCGGGCGGAACTTATTCTGGTCCTGGTGTCGCTGGTAATATTTTTACGGCTTCTGTAGCTGGTATTGGAACTCACACAATAACATACACATATACAAACACACTTACGAACTGTACAAATTCGACAACAGGTCAAATTATAGTAAATGGCTTACCGGTGGTATCTTTAACTCAACTGCCAAGTCCTTGCTTAAATGATATTGCATTTACATTAACTCAAGGCAGTCCTGCCGGTGGTGTTTATGCTGGTCCAGGCGTGGTTGGTGGATTATTTACTCCAACAACTGCAGGTGCTGGTATTCATACAATTACATACACTTATACTGATCCTGCGACGACATGTTCAAATAGTGCAACCCAAAATTTAACTGTTAAGCCATTGCCAAATATGACATTACAGCCATTTGGAGATGTTTGTATAAGCACGCCAACATTTGGACTTACCGGAGGTTATCCATTAGGTGGAACTTATTCAGGTCCATCAGTGACTAACGGCTATTTCGACCCTTCTTTAGCTGGAGCCGGTACACATACAATTACATATTCATACACGGACCCGATTACGACATGTAGTAATTTTATCTCTGGTCAATTGGTTGTAAAATCAGGAATACCAATTACAGTTACGCCGGTTAGTGCTAATGTTTGTAAGGGTTTTCCGGTAACTCTGCATGCTTATGGTGCTGATACTTATCATTGGACTCCACCATCATGGTTGAATGTTAATAATGATTCAATTGTAATATCTTCACCTGAAATGACGACTACTTACACTGTAAATGGTTCTATAAGTACAAATTCTTGTAGTGGATCAACAACTGTTACAGTAAGCGTCTATCCGCCTATTGGTTTGCAATTTGATGCTCAACCAGTTGTTGGTTGCCGTCCTTTACATGTCACTTATAATATACTACCTAATCCGGAAATTGATTCAAATTCTATAGTTTGGAATTTTGGCAACGTTCTTTCAGATTCGAATACTGCTTTAAATACCTTTAGTACGCAACATACTTATTTTATGGAAGGGAATTATTATACAACATTAACTGTAAATTCAATAAATGGTTGTCCCGAAACAGTATCTAGGTTGATAAATGTATATGTTCGCCCCGAAGCATCTTTTACTCATGTACCGGAAATTGCTGGTATTGAAAACCCAACTGTTTATTTTTATGATAATACGATTGGTGCAACATCATGGCTTTGGGACTTTGATGATCCGAACACTATGACTGATAATTATTCAAATC
>CAIRRW010000539.1 GCA_903881065.1 uncultured Bacteroidota bacterium | reverse complement strand
TCTTCCGCCACCTGCACCGCCAAACATAGAAGAGAAGAAATCAGAAAAATCATGTTCGCCGAATGATTCTGCACCTCCCTGTTGCCCCTGGAATCCTCCATATTGCTGTTGTTGCTTCTCTGCATTTTCAAAATGCTCAGCATTCTTCCAGTCTTTTCCATACTTATCGTACTTCTTTCTCTTCTCCGGATCGCTAAGCACTTCATTCGCTTCATTTATTTCCTGAAACTTTTTCTTTGCAGTCGCATCATTCGGATTAAGGTCGGGATGGTGTTTTCTGGCTAACTTTCGATAAGCTTTTTTAATATCATCGACACTTGCATTTTTATCAAGCTCTAATATTTTATAATAATCAATAAAGTCCATTTCTGTTTTGTAATTGATTACAAAGGTAGGTATAAAGAAATTGGGGATATGAAATCAGGTAGTGATATTAATCATTCAGTTAGCTTACTGCTTTTCTCAACAGTCCATAATAAGCGATATCAACAACATTTCCATCATACGTTCTTATATCTTTTCTGATGATGCCTTCAAGGGTAAATTTGTTTTTCTCTGCTACTTTTCTGCTTGAGAAATTATCTTCGGCACTGCGGATAATAAGTTTATTTAGTTTTAATTCTTCAAAACAATAATCAATAATTAAGGAAACGGATTTAGTAACTATTCCTTTTCCTTCATACGCTTCGTCAATAAAGAAACCCAGTTCACTCTTCGGTATGTTCCAGTCGATGTCTTTAATAAACACCGCGCCAATTATATTATTGTTAACGGTATCACAAATAAGATAGGTGAAGAATTCCTTTTTCTTCATCCTTCTCCGGCATGCTCTTATATAACTTATAGTTGATAGTATTGATTTTGTTGAATTCAATGTACTCGGGAAATAAAGCATCAATCTGTCCTTATTTTTCTGTACTAAAGAAAAATATTCAACAGCATCCTTACTATTTATTTGCCGGAGTATATAATTATCAAACTTCAATCAGGGTTGTATTAAAAGTTAAATAACTTACAAGAATAATAACTTGATATAACCAAATTAGAAATTCGGTTTCAACATGTATTTCGAGTAGAATTCATTAATAATAGCCACTGCTTCATCAGCAGTATCAACTATTTTAAAGAGATCCAAATCCACTTCATTAATATTATGTTCTTCATTCAGCATGGTATCTTTTATCCATGCCATCAATCCATTCCAGTATTTTTTACCAACCAAAACAATTGGGAAGTGAGCCACTTTATTCGTTTGAATCAAGGTTATCGCTTCAAACAATTCGTCTAACGTACCGAAACCGCCCGGCATTGCAATAAACCCTTGTGAATATTTAAGAAAGATAGTTTTGCGTACAAAGAAATAATCAAATGTGAAACTTTTATCTCTGTCAACAAATGTGTTACCTGATTGCTCAAAGGGTAAGGAGATATTAAGCCCAACAGATTTCCCTCCACCTGCTTTTGCACCTTTGTTCGCAGCTTCCATAATGCCCGGACCACCACCTGTTATTACACCATATCCTTCACGGGTAAGTTTAAAAGCGATTTCTTCAGCAAGTTTGTAATACGAATTATTCAATTTAGTACGTGCAGAACCAAACACAGAAACACAAGGTCCAATACGACTCACATTCTCAAAGCCTTCAACAAACTCACTCATTATTTTAAATATCTGACATGAGTCTGCAGCTTTAATATCATTCCAATCCTTTGCTTCAAACGCTTTACGTATTTTATCTTCCTCTTCCTGATTCGTCATATTATATTTC
>CAIRRW010000538.1 GCA_903881065.1 uncultured Bacteroidota bacterium | reverse complement strand
TCTTCTGTCTATTAAAATAAATCTAAGTAAAAACCAGCGAGTTACTTCTTCTTCTTATAAATTTCCGACTTGTTAAGTCCTAATTTATAGAAGAAATGTTTGAATGTAACATTTAGCACACCCAATCCATACTTCATACTTCTGCTGAAATTGATGGAGGAGGCTTCGGGAAAGTATTTTGTAGGACAAGTAATTTCTGCAATATCAAAACCAGCCATAAATATTTGAGAAATCATTTCGTTATCAAAAACAAAATCATCGTTATTAGCTTCGTAGTTAACCGTTTCCAATACTTCGCGAGAAAAAGCACGATAGCCGGTATGGTATTCTGAAAGTTTCTGATTAATTAAAATATTTTGGGAAAGCGTTAAGCAACGGTTAAACACATATTTATAAAAAGGCATACCTCCTTTTAACGCACCTTTACCCAATATCCTCGAGCCGAAAACTACAGGATATAAATCATTGGCAATAATATGTGCCATAGACGCAATAAGCAATGGAGTATATTGATAATCGGGATGCAACATTATTACAATATCTGCTTTCAATTCCAAGGCTTTATCATAGCATGACTTTTGATTTCCACCGTATCCTCTGTTTTTCTGATGTTTTATAATATGCTTAATACCAATTCGGTTAGCCACTTCCACAGTATCATCTTTGCTCACATCATCAACCAATACTACATCATCTACAATATCAAATGGAATTTCATTGTATGTTTTTTCAAGAGTTGGTGCAGCATTATAGGCTGGAAGTACCACAACTACTTTTTTGTTCTTTATCATAAGTTTTGCAAAAGTAATAAATTATAGGAATAGATATGATAATCGTATAACATCATTTAACAAGATGAATTTAATATCGAAAGAATTGATTTTTGATAGTAACTTTGCGAAAATAATATTTTGTTATTTAATAAAATGAAGAAATATGTTTTATTGGTAAGTACGCTACTATTTTTTGCAAACTGTCAACAATCCGAAAGGCATTACGGCTGGAAGAGACCAGGAAATGGAAGTTCACGAGCCATAACGAGTTCGAAATCTGGCAATAATAATAATGCTAGTGGAAAAGATGTGGGTGATAACTCATTAATTACCGATTTTCAAACTCCGTCCTATATTGGAGGGAAACAAGAATTTAATAACTACATTAAAAACAACATTGTCCTTCCGGATAGTGTTACCTTGAATGGATTGAAAGGGAAAGTATCTCTTAGTTTAACTATAACTGCAGATGGAGATATGATTAAATGTGAAGTAGTACATAGTATTAAACATTGCCCTGACTGTACAAAAGAAGCAATAAGATTAATCAACGCCATACCAAAATGGAGACCTGCATATACGAATGAAGCTAATGGAACTAAAAAACCTTATTTGGAAAGATTGGTGGTTGATGTTGATTTTAAAAAGAATTAACAATTATTCAGGGTGATTAGCCTTTCCAATTTCTGCTTTTATAAAAGCACCTAATGAATCAGTAAATATCCGCGAACCTTTCAAATTTGTATTTAATGTCGACATGAAATACTCGCGAGATTCTGCAATTTTCATATTATCAAATTGCTTAAATACAATTCCATATTTTGTTGCTATTGCTTTAATTCTATTTACCATCACTTCTCTGTTTGGCTGATATTGCAAGGCTTCTTTCAATACTGGAGATTCAAATAAGTAAACTTTAATGCCATTCTGTTTAGCCAATTCAATAAGTTTACATAAATATTTTTCACGCAAATTATTCCATTCAAAACGATAACCGTGTGGATATAACTGAATGAAATTCTCGAGGTGATTATCCCATTTAACCTGAAAAGGAGGCTCGTAACCATTGACATAATAAGGTTTTTTGCGATTATTAAAATAATGTTTCATGCCCTGAATAGCATCGAAATTTATGTTCTTATTATAAAATGCGTATCTCATAAACGGAATCCGAACCCATTTATAAAAATTACTATCACACTCTTTAATAACTGAATCAACGGTAGGGTTATCGAGATAAGGAGCGAAACGATAAGTATTAAAGGTATTATAATTCAAATCCATTGACTCTGGCGTTACATAAAAAAATAAGTATTTGGGCGCATTATTATTTTTCAGGTAATAATACAAGTGCAGATAATTATCAGCAAAATCGGAATGAGTTAATGCAAGGTTATAAGATTTTAAACCAGTAATCCTATCCAATTTTTCAGGAGAAATCATCCACAGAGGCTCGCATGGTCCATGAATAAGTATCTCTGCATTTATCTTTTCCTTTTGAATATACGCAATTTTAATATTGCAATTATGCCGTAATGCGAAATCATAGAGTTTCTCAAGTCCATAGAACAAGACTAGTAATAAGAAAAAAGAAATTAATATTTTATAAAAATTCTTCACTTAAACAAACCTAAAACTGCATATAAATAAAACGAGTTCCACTATTGAACACTCCAAAAATCATTATTAATAAAACACTGCCAATAATATACTTAATATTAATTCGTTCACTAGAAACTATATTGCCAATTCGTCTTTCAAACAATAAAAAGAGAACAGACAAAAGAATAGTAATATAAAGATTGAACTCATCAATCTGATGTCCTCCTACTGCAATTGGAGCAATTAATCCATTGTAAAAATTGTCAGGGATGAAATTACAACCGATAGTTTTGATTAAGTGTAAAGCGGTGTCAAATGAATTGGCACGGAAAAATATATTACTGAAACAAACTAAATTGAATACAATAAAAATATATAGCATTTTACACAACGAATTATTAAATCGTTCTGAAAATTCGGTTCTAGCCTTTCTTGTCAGCGATTCAAAACATAAATAAATAATATGACAGACAGCCCACGCTAAAAAAGTAAAACCTATTCCATGCCAAATCATAGATACAAAAAAGGTAAGAAGTATTCCAATTAACGGGGCGATTTTTTTATAGTCCCTTAACCGAAAAACAACAGGGTAATAAATGTACTTTGTAAACCATGATATTAATGAGATATGCCAACGCCTCCAGAATTCTGAAACACTAGTAGAACGTAATGGAAAATTAAAATTGTCTTTTAGTTTAAAGCCTAACATTTCTGCCATGCCCAATGCCATATTTGTATACCCTGAAAAATCAAAATACATCTGAATAGTAAATAAATAAGCGGCAACTAATGTTGTAAGTCCACTATAATTACTATGATAATCAAATACCGAACATACGCCAGGTGCAAGTCTGTCAGCTAATACCATCTTTTTAAATACTCCCAACAAAAGCAATTGAAAACCACGTATCAGGTTATTGTTTGTAATAACATTGTTATCAATTTGAGAAATGAATTCTACCGGCAACATTACAGGTCCACTAATAAACTTTGGAAAGAATACAGAGTATAGCACATACTTTGCAAGTTTTGTTTCAGCTATCATTCTTTTCGAATAAACTTCTGTTAAGTAGGCAATATTTTGCATAGAATAAAAGGATAATCCAAATGCAACAATAAATTTATCTATTTGAAAACTTATTAATGTAAAAGAGAAATGAAGCCCATTTGTAGTAGAATTAAAATAGTTGAACAATATAATAGCTAATGCATTTACTGCTAATCCAAAAATAAATAATGCCCTATTATTTAAAATCAGTTTGGCTAAGTAGAAATTAAATAGAGTAAAAAGCAGAACAGCAATTAATGATTCTATATTAAAGAAGCCAACAAAAACAAGCCCAACACTTAGTATAAACACATAACGAAAACGAGGTGGTAATAAATAATTTACAAATATTACAATTGTAATAAAAAGAATAAATAGAGGAGAAATGAAAGTCATTTATGATTTTGCGAGAGTTTTTCGATTGTCATTAGCATATCTCCAACATTATTAAATTGCATCACCTGATCAAACGAAAAAACAATATTAAACTCTACTTCTATTTCTGAAATTAATTCCATATGTGTTATAGAATCCCACATTTTAATATCATTGGCCGAAGTTTGAAGAGTAATAATTAAATTATTATTATTAAAAACCTTTCTAAATACTTTCTGTAATCTTTCCTGCATGTTAACAGTATTGAAATAAGTTTATAAGTTGATTCTTATCCACCTTTCCATTACTATTTAATGGGAAACTTTCAACAGAATAATATTTCTTTGGAATCAAATAAGTTGGAATAAAAGCTAAAAGGCTTTCTCTGATAACATCCTCCTTAAAATCTTTGGTTTCAATAAATGCAATAAGTTCATTTAATTCCTGTTTGTTAGCAATGCAATAAACTTTTGACCTTTTATTTGTTATTCTTTCTATTGCAAACTCTATTTCTCTCAACTCAACTCTATAGCCGTTAATCTTCACCTGATCGTCATTCCTTCCGTGAAACAACAAATTGTAATTATTGTCTATGGATGCAACATCACCTGTTTTATAATATGTTTTACCTCCATAAACAAAAAATTTAACTTCATTCATATTATTAAGATATTCTGATATTACCTGAGTGCCATAGAAACATAGTTCCCCCTTTTCAACAGGTTCATTAGTTTCATTTATAATTAAATATTCCATTCCTTCAAAAGCTTTTCCCAATGGAACAATATTATTAACAGATTCTTTTTCTGATACAGATTTATTCCAAACATATCGCGTACAAACAATTGTAGTTTCTGTAGGTCCATAGAAATTATGAATTTCCGCATTGGGTAATGACGCACTCCATTTAAAAGCAAGAGTATGAAGCAAAGCATCTCCAGAGAAAAAGCTATATCGTAATGTTGGTAGTGAAATCTCCTTCATGTACTTTTCTAGAAATCTAAGAACAGTTGGTACCATACTAATAATAGTTATTTTATGTTCTTTTATCTGTTGAATTATATCAGAATACTTTATTTGTTTAATAGGTAAAACATAGCAGCAAGCGCCAACAAGAAGCGGCATAAAAATTGAGAAAACAGAAACATCAAATGTTAATTCATACACTTGTAAAAATCTATCATTCATATTGAAATTATAATTCTTTAAAAAGAAATCAAAAAAATGATTCAGGTTTGAATGGGAAACAGGAACACCCTTTGGTTCATTAGTAGTACCGGATGTGAATAGAATATATGCAATTGATTGCTTCTCATCATTGTTTTCAATAAAATGTTTAATCCAATTTTCATCAGAAAACAACCCCTCCAATTCACCTTTGTAACTTGTATTCAATATCTCAACATCTTCTGATATTGAATCTAAATTATGGTCATTGACGGATGATAATATCAACTTTAATGAGCATTGTTTGATAATGCTTTTATTTCTGGCGGTAGGAAATTTATTATTCAACGGAATATAAGCTGCACCGTATAAATTGACAGCAATAATACTTGCATAAGTATAAATATCATCACTACAATAAATTCCAATTCGTTCTGATTTTGAATCAGCAGGAAGTTGTTTGAAAATGGAATAAACAATTTCAAACAAATCAGAATAGGTATAATATCGATTATTTATATGAATTGAATTAAGATTTGGAAACGCCAAAACACTTTTAAGAAAGCCTATTGATATAGGTTTCTGAAAAGTTAGATAATCCTTATGTGAATCTTTATTATTCAAATCGTGCTTCAAGTAAAAAAATTGTTGTAAATTTCGTAATATTTCTGAGAGTACGTAATGTTTAAATCCATTAACTAATAATCTGACATAAATAAATTATGATTAAAAAAATATTTCTGCTTATTATGCTTTGTAAAGCATGTACAATCAATTTAAGTGCACAAGGAACAATGAATCTTAGTTTATATAACAAGATTCATAATGTTAATAAACAAGACAATCAATCTATTGATGTACTTATTCAGGGAAATATAGAGACGATAAAAAGTCTCGTTCAAGCTAATGGAGGTAAATTCCGTTATTCTGCAGGCGATGTAGCTTCTGTAACATTGCCATTAAGTGCTATTGCTGAAATTGCTACAAATAAAGCTATTTTTCAGATAGAAGCCTTCCCTACTCATACACGCCCACTGAATGATACAATGTTGAAGTTTAATAATGTTATTCCTGTTCATAATGGGCAATCTCCGTTAACTCAAGCGTATGACGGAACAGGTGTAGTAATTGGGTTTATTGACACAGGTATAGACTTCACTAATCCTGATTTTAAAGATAGTCAGGGACATAGCAGAGTAAAGTATTTATGGGACCAGACATTGGCAAACGCTGCAAATACACCTATTGCATATAATTATGGTCAGGAATTTACAAATACTGATATTGATGGTGGATTAGCTGCTGCTTCAAAAGACACGTTGTTTAAAGGACACGGAACACACGATGCAGGCATTGCAGCAGGTAATGCATTAGCTACAGGTAATTTTTTGGGAGTAGCTCCTAAAGCAGATATTATAATGGTATCTCTTGATTTTTCTTCTACCACACATTCTGTTATTACTGATGGTGTAAAATATATTTTAAGTAAAGCAACGGCATTAGGTAAACCTTGTGTTATAAATGCCAGTGTTGGTGATGGGATTGGTTCGCACGACGGAAAGGATCCGCAAGCATTATTAATTAATAGTCTTATAGCAACACGTGCAGGTTGTGCTTTTGTGGCTTCTGCAGGTAATGACGGTGGTAATCCAATCCATCTTAAATATAATGTTAATGCGGATAGTAGTTTTACTTTATTTGCCAATAATAATGGATACATAGATTTACAAATGTATTCGGATGCTGCTAATTTTACTAACGTTAATTTTGCTATCGGTGCTGACCAGATGGCTCCTTCTCATTCATATAGAGGGCATATTCCATTTCATAATATTACTTATAATTTAGGTACAATAACATGGGATACGCTTAAAAATAATGGACATAGAATTGGAATTATTGAAAGCCTTGGCAGCCTTACAAATGGAACCTATTGTAAAGAATTTTACATAATGCCAGATTCTGCTTCTTACGATTGGCGATTAATAACTACAGGTACTGGAACTTTTGATTTATGGAGTTATGATGCTTTATGTAGCGGACTTCCTCCTCCATCTGCAATGCCGGATAGCATTTACTATAAACTGCCGGATGCAAATCAAACCGTTTGTAATAGTTTTCAGTGTCTTGATAATGTTATTACTGTTGGCTCATATGAGAACAGGACGAATGTTTTGAGTTATAATAATGTTTTAGATCCTTTTTTTAATCCGGTTGGTGCTTTGTCAGCGTTTTCAAGTATAGGACCAACAAGGGATGGGCGACGAAAACCTGATATTACTTCGCCTGGTGATGTTGTAGTTTCTGATGTTGTGTTATCATTGGTATCGAGTTATTATATCCCGAATGCACCAGGATACTTATCTTATGATTTGTACCATGTGGCTGCTAGTGGAACTTCAGCCTCCGCTCCTTCTGTTTCTGGCATTGCTGCATTATATCTGCAAAAGAACCCAACTGCTACTTCATTAGAAGTAAAAAATGCCATTATTAACTGTGCAACTCAAGACTACTTTACCGGTAGTAGTTTGCCAAATAACAATTGGGGATACGGTAAAGCAAATGCCTTTGGAGCCTTAACAGGATGTGGTATTAATGTAAATTACCTATCAAACTCAACTAAAAACACTTTACTTATTTATCCTAATCCTTCTAATGAAGGAACAATTTTGAATTTTGATATTGGAAACTATAAGTCATCTGACAAAATGGAATTGAAAATATATAATTCAATAGGAGAACTTGTTAAAACTTTAATAGTTAATAATAATTCTGTCCAATTAAACAATTCTATCAAAGCTGGTGTTTACTTTTGCAACCTATTTGTAAATGGGAATACTGTTATTACCCGTAAATTAGTT
>CAIRRW010000537.1 GCA_903881065.1 uncultured Bacteroidota bacterium | reverse complement strand
CGGAGAACAGCAGACCATTTCCACTATCAAATGGTAAAATGCAAACAAACCGGTCTCATTTTTTCAAGAAATATACTAGATGACGATTCTCTGAACGAATTATATAAAGAAAGTGTAGTCACATTTGGTGAACAAACCGAGTTCATTAAACGGGATTACTGGAAACCAATTGCCGAATATGTAAAGAAGTGGAACAAAAAAAGAGCGCTTGACATTGGTTGCAGCAACGGTTTCTTCCTTGAAGTCCTGAAAGACAATGGGTATGAAGAAGTATACGGAGTTGAGCCTGGCGAAGAACCAAAAGCAATAGCCCGGGCAGATGTAAAAGACAATATACATACCGGTTTCTACGGTCCCGGACTTTACGAAGAAAACTATTTTGATCTGGTGTGTTGTTTCCAAACGCTGGACCACCTGAGCAATCCACTTGGGATGTTGCAAAACATGTACAACAGCGTGAAACCCGGCGGTAATGCTTATTTGATAATGCATAACACCAAGGCACTTCAGGCAAAAATATTTGGCGAAAAATCTCCTATTATTGACGTAGAACATATTTATCTTTTCAACAAAGACAATCTGGCGCAACTGTGCAGAAAAGCTGGTTTTAAGGTCGTTTCGGTGTTCGACGTGAAGAACGGCTACCCTTTTAGTTATTGGATCAGAATGTCACCGTTACCCCTCAAGAAAATCTGGGTCGGTCTTTTTAAAGCACTGGGAATCTACAACAAGGTTCTGGCCATAAACGCAGGAAATATGGGTATTATCCTGGAAAAATAAATTACCGAACCAGCCCCATTCAAAACCGCATTGTCGCCGAGGTGAAAACCTACCCATTGGCAATAAATTTGCATGATGATAAAATATATTCAAAAGGTTAGTTTGATGGTTAGAATTTCGATATTTACTTTGTAATATGGCAAAACAAATCAAAAAACGCATTGCTGCAGAGCATACGCCTAAAGCTGATTTAGCATCACCAAACACTAATATAAATAAAGCACCTGAGATAAACGCTTTTGATATTTTGGGAAATAAAGCTTGGTTAGCAGCTTTGGGGCTTATGTCTTTTGCGGCTTTTATAATATTCAAAGATTATTTATTTTTTAATAAAGTTTATCTTTTCAAGGACATTGGAAGTGATACTCTAAACGGTATTTTCCCTTATAAGTATTATACAACAGATAAGTTAGCGAACAATCATCTTTTCCCTCAATGGTCTTATGACTGGGGAATGGGTCAAAATATATTTGCACTTCTTTTTCGTGATCCTTTTGACATTATATTGTTTTTTGTAGGCAAGAATCATATCATGCAAGGAATTGTATATAAGGAATTGTTTAAGATTCTTGGCGGAGGTTTGATATTTTATTATTACCTTAAAATGTTAAAGCTTTCAAATTTTGTTTCTATAACAGGAAGTTTACTTTTCGCATTTTGTGCATTTATGATTGTAGGCGGCACATGGAATTTTTTTTCATACGAGGCCTTTGCAGCTGCATTATTATTGCTTGCATTTGAACAGTTGTTTCAAGCTAAGAAATTTTTACTTTTTCCTATTGCGATATTTTTTATTGCAATTTCAATTCCGGTGAATTTATACTTGTATGGTTTATTCATTTTACTATATGCCATTCTTCGATCCATTCAGGTCAATGGTTACAGCCTGAAAGCTTTTGGTACTATTTTCGTCAAAATGCTTGGTTTTGGTGCAATTGGTTTATTACTAAGTGCACCCTTTCTTATCGAAAATATCTTTGTTATCTTAGAAAGCCCCAGAGGTAATGGTACAAGCTCGTTTACCCATATGCTATCCGGAGTACCAATATTTGATGTCACGGACAAGATGAATTTTGGCACTTGTGTAATGCGTTTTTTCTCTTCAGACATTCTGGGTAGTGGCAGTGACTTTAAAGGCTGGCAGAATATGTTGGAGGCTCCCTTGTTTTATTGCGGTATACCTTGTTTAATACTTATGCCGCAGGTCTTTCAATTTTTAGAAAAGAAGGTTAAAATTGCATTTATTATCTTTATTT
>CAIRRW010000536.1 GCA_903881065.1 uncultured Bacteroidota bacterium | reverse complement strand
GTTGATTTATTGTTGCTTTTTTGGTGAGGTGAAAGGACAGGTAAATCTGGTGCCGAATGGGAGTTTTGAGAATATTATACAATGTCCAACAAATTTCAGTCAGATATATAAAGCACCACCCTGGTTTCAACCTTGTATTTATAATGGAAATACCACCAATTCTTCAAGTACTGAATTGTATGATTCATGTTCCAGCTATGTAAGCGAAGGTGTCCCAACAAATGAATTTGGATACCAAAATTCAAAAACGGGTTATGCGTATGCAGGAATTTATTTACATTATGATACAACTAACTATAGAGAATATTTGGAAGTCCCTTTAGTATCTCCATTAATAGCTAATAAAAAATACTGTGTACAATTTTATGTTTCATTATCCTATATAGGTGTCGCTGTTACTAACATAGGTGCTTACTTTTCACAAGATAGTTTACTTGATACGACTAATTTCAAAGCTATAAATTATGTAATACCCCAGATTGAAAACTCGAACACTAATTTCTTGAATGACACTGCAAATTGGATGCTTGTTTCAGAAATCTTTACTGCTATTGGAGGAGAAAGATTTATGACAATTGGTAATTTTCATAAGCCAGCAAATACTAATATTCAGAATTTAGGTGGTACATCAGAAGCATATTATTTTATAGACGATATAAGCGTTACACAATGTAATGTTGGAATAGAAGACCTAACAACATCTCCCGAAATAACTATTTCCCCCAACCCAGCCACTTCCAGCATTACCATTACATCATCCACCAACATAAAAGATATAAAACTAATTAATCTTTTAGGCGAATGTGTTCTGTCTCCTTTTAAGGAAGCAGCTGGGGCTTGGTCGGTTGATATAAGTAGCTTATCAAAAGGAATTTATTTTGTGGAAGTAATTGATGAAAAGAAAAATGTGGTGAATAGGAAAGTGTTGGTGGAATAATATTAGATGAAGAAATTGATTAATTTTGTAAGAGTAAATCCGCAGAAATGAAAAAGTACCTGTTTTTATTTATTGGAGTTGTGATGTTTGGGAGTGTGAGGGCGCAATGGTGGAATCCTCAACCTATCAATTTCGAATCAATCACTAATACTTTAATTAAAATCGACACTTCACAAAATGATAATATATGGCAAATAGGTGCGCCACATAAAATTATTTTCGATTCTGCTTTTTCAAGACCTAATGCAATAGTTACTGACACGGTAAATTATTATCCAATTAATAATATTTCTTCTTTTCAATTTACAATTTATGATTCAAGTCTTATAACACATAATTCTCTGCCTTGGCAAGCCTTAGCATTATCAATAGATTTTCTTCAGAAATATAATACAGATAGTTTAAAAGATGGTGGATATATTGAAATTTCTGCTGATAGTGGTTCAACTTGGATAAGTTTGACGACACTTTTAAGTAGTAATTTTTATAATAATGATACATTATATGATGGAACGCCTGGGTTTACTGGTAAATCTAATGGTTGGGGAAATGGTTGGGGATATGTTAGTTTTTCATTCCCATGGTGTTTTGGTTATAATGTGATATCTCCACCACCATCAATGATTGTACGTTTCACATTTAAAAGTGATAGTATAAATACAAATAAAGAGGGATGGATGATAGATAATTTAGAATGGAGGCTAGGTGGTTGCGAAGGAGTAACCGAGTTCCAAAACAAAACAACATTAGAACTTTCACCAAACCCAGCCACCACCAGCATTACCATTACATCATCCACCAACATAAAAGAAATAAAACTAATTAATCTTTTAGGCGAAAGTGTTATTAATGATAACTGGTTAACGGTTAATGGTAACAGCGCAGTGGTTGATGTAAGCAGCTTATCAAAAGGTATTTATTTTGTGCAAATAACCACTTCGTCAGGCTCAGTGAACGATAAAAATGTGGTGAACAGGAAAATAATTGTCAATTGATAATTACCCATTATCAATTAAAAAGAAAAAGCTCCGGGCAGAAATGTTCGGAGCTTTTTTAATTTGTAACAAAGAAAGAGAACACACTTTACGGTAAAAAATTTAAAAAAGTAGATGAATCGGGGCATGATTAACAATAAATTAATCTAAAGTGAACATTTATTACCGATGATTATGTCTATTTTTGCACATAATATAATCTAAGTGAACATCCTAAAGAAGTTATCTTAAAATAGAAAGATAAGATTTCTTAACCGCTTCAGAAAATCTTTAAAAGGTTTAATAAAGCTACGTGTTTAAATTCATTAAAATATTATTCCCTTCTTTTATTTTGCTTCTTGCAAGCAGTAACGTTAAAGCACAATGCGGTGCTGTTATTTCTACTTTTCCATATAATGAAGGTTTTGAAGCAGCACCAGCGTGGACAACCGGAGGAACTAATAATGACTGGGCTTGGGGAACGCCTGCTCATCCTACCGTAAATACTGCTGGTGGTGGTGCGAAATGCTGGATGGCTGGTGGATTAACAGGTTCATTCTATAATTATTCGGAGCTGGCATGGATAATGAGTCCATGTTTTGATTTTACTTCTCTTAATTATCCTTGGATTTCTTTTAAAATATATTGGGAAGACGAATGGAAGTATGATGGATTGGTGTTGCAGTATTCGTTGAATGGAGGAACAACGTGGACAAACGTTGGTGCATATGGTGACCCTGTAAATTGCCTGAATGCAAATTGGTATGATTATAATAATATTACCTGGCTTACATCGGCTACCCCGCCGCATGGATGGACAGGGAGAACAGGGGCAACAGTAGGTTCTTGTCAGGGTGGCAATGGCAGTAGGGGATGGGTTACCGCAAAACATTGTATGTCTTCATTGGCAAATCAGCCAAGCGTTCGTTTTCGTTTTTTATTCGGTGCCGGAACTACTTGTAATGGTTATGATGGTATTGCTGTAGATGATATTTTGATTGATAATGCGCCACCAAATTCGGCAAACTTTACGTATGCTTGTGCTGGCGCCAATACAGTTAATTTTACTAATACTTCGTTGATGTGCCCTACCGGTTATCTTTGGAATTTTGGAGACGGCACCGCTACTTCAACAGCTCAAAGTCCTTCGCATACCTACGCTGCCCCAGGTACATATAATGTAACGCTTACTTCGAGCGGACCTTGCAATGCGCCAAATACTATTACAATTCCGGTAACTATATTAGGTGTAACAACCATCTCAACAAATATATCATGTGGAGCTCCCAATACAGGAACAGCAACGGCTACCGGTACCGGAACTGCTGCCACTATTAATTATAGCTGGACACCCGGCGGACAAACTACCGCTGCTATTACCGGACTTGGTGTTGGAACATACACTGTTTCAGTATCTGCTGCAAGTGGTTGCCCGGCAACAGCAACGGCAATAATTACACAATCGAATTTACTTAATTCAATAACATCTTCTACACCTGTAAGTTGTTTTGGAGGAAACAATGGTACTTGTACTGATGTGCCCACAGGAGGAACCGCTCCGTTTACTTATGTTTGGTCGGGAGGAGGGTCGAGTGCCACATCTACCGGACTGATAGCAGGAACGTATACCGTTACTGTATCCGATAATGGAGGTTGTTCGGGAACGGCTACAGCAACTGTAACGCAGCCAACAGCAGCACTTGCAGCTTCAGCAAGTTTTACACCCGTAAGTTGTTTTGGCGGCAACGATGGAAAAGATTCTGCATGGGCAACAGGAGGAACTGCGCCATACACCTATTCATGGGCGGGAGGAGGAACCACGGCAACAAATACTGGATTATCAATAGGTACTTATACAGTTACGGTTACTGATAATAATAACTGTACTTCTACTTCATCTGTTACTGTTACCCAGCCTGCTGCTCCGCTTGCCGCATCAGCAGCACCAACACCTGTAAGCTGCTTTGGCGGAAATAATGGTACAAGTACAGCCTCTGCTGCAGGAGGAACTTCTCCATATTCTTTTGCATGGACGGGCGGACCATCAACAGCAACCTATTCAGGATTAATTGCCGGAACCTATACGGTAACAGCAACTGATGCTAATGGTTGTACAAACACAGCAACAGCAGCAGTTACGCAACCTGCAACGGCACTTTCGGTAACATCAGTTTCAACACCTGTAAGTTGTTTCAATGGGAATAACGGTACAGCTACAGCTACACCTGCTGGTGGAACAGCACCTTATACTTATTCCTGGAACCCGAGTGGAGAAATGACACCAATCGCCAATTCACTTATTTCTGGCACCTATACAGTTATTGTTACTGATGCGAATTTATGTACAGCCACTTCAACAGCTCAGGTTACACAGCCAGCAACAGCGTTAAGTGCAACAGTTGTAAATACTCCGGCAACGTGTACCATGCATGATGGAACTGCAACCGCTACAGCCGCTGGTGGCACATCACCTTACACCTATGCTTGGCTCCCAACAGGAGGCAATACAAACAATGCGACAAATATTGCAGCAGGAACCTACTCTGTAACCGTTACTGATGCGAATAACTGCACCACAACGGTACCTACTACTGTGAATCGTATTGGCAGTATTACTACTTCTATTACTTCTACACCTATTACTTGTTTTGGAGAAACCAATGCTACTGCAACAGCGAATGCCGGTGGCGGTGTAGCCCCTTATAATTATTTATGGACAACCGGAGCTGCAACAAATAGTATAAGTAATATTGGTGCAGGAAATTATTGCGTTACTGCGTCAGATAGTCGTGGATGTGTTGACTCTGCTTGTGTTAATATTATTAATCCGCCGCCTATAGTTGCAGCATTCTCAAGCAATCCAACGGTTACTACCATTGACAATCCATATATTTCTTTTTCTGACCAATCTACCGGAGGTGCATCCAACTGGATATGGTCGTTTGGTGATGGTGGAATTTCGTATAATCAAAATCCATCATACACATATACTGCTACAGGTACTTATCCTGTAACGCTTATCGTTTCAAATTCCAACGGTTGTATTGATTCCATAACCCAAAATATTATTGTTAATGGAGATTTTACATTTTATGCACCCAATGCTTTTTCACCTAATGGTGATGATTATAATGGTTTTTTTATTCCCAAGGGAACTGGTTGGGATAATTCAACATTTGAATTGATGATTTTTGATAGATGGGGTAATAATATTTATAATACTAATAACGTAAGTAAAGGTTGGGATGGAACAATAAATAGTAATGGTATTGTTGCTCAAATTGATGTTTATGTTTGGAAAGTTAAGCTAAACGATATATATGGTGGCTCCCATAAATTTATTGGCGCCGTAACTCTTATTAAATAAATTCATTATTCTCGGGATTTATTATTTCCTTAAATCACTTTATTGTTTTCTCACTGTAGTTTGAAGCCTTGGATTATTTGGATTTAGTTTCAACTAAATAAATGTTTTAAACTGTGTAATTAGTTGAGAATTGAAAATTATTATGAGAATAAATTGTTTGAGCAAAATTGTTTATAGATAGAAAACTAAAAAGGGAACAACAAAAATCCCACTTCAACTAAATGAAGCGGGATTTTTTATTTCTCTACCAAGCGATAATACTTGTTATCGCTAACAAACAACTTTATTTGATTAAAGAACAAATCATGACAAAAGACTTTAATCGTACTTTAAAATTGCTGCTAAGCAGAATTATTTATTTCTTCTTTAAATTTTAAAGAAGAGTTGCATTTTTATTCTCCTTTTAGGAAAGTAACAATTTTGTCTCTTTCTAAGTCGGTTAATAACGCACGACTTTGCATGTGTAAGCCAATTGTTTCCCATTGCTCGGAAGAAAATGCACTTGCAGGTGGTGTGTTATGACAGCGGCGGCAGTTTTCTGACCATAGTTGCGAACCATTTTTTGCTGCAACTTTAGCACTAACACATCCTGTAAATAATGATGATAGTGGTATTGCTATTATTGCTATCGCAACAATCAGCCTTTTTATTGTTTTCGTTTTCATCTATCTTTATATTTTTAAAATTGAACTGAATATTGCAGAAATAAATAATTTGTTTTGGTTGACATTCCAGTTGCTCCAAGAGAAAAGTTGTCAGTATTCATTGTTTCATAGGTAAGTTTAACAACGGATCTCCAGCTTAACCAATAATCAAGACCAATACTTGTCTGATTGGTATGTTGTTCCCAAAGCGAACCTTTTGGAGTCATAAAATTTGTATAACGGAATGCCAACTCAAAGTTTCTTAAAATCTTATTATGAACAGCAACAGGACGTAACGAAACTTGTCCGAAATAAGAAGTTGTGGTATTGGTAAAAGAATACGTTTTAGTTGCAGAAGTTGTATCAGGGTTAGGGAATGTTCCTTTATTTGAATTAATTACATTGTATTGTCCTTTTACATTTAACAGCAATGGTCCAATATCTGCAAGATAAGTTAAGTCAACTGCATAAGCCATTGTAGTAGCATCTTTATAAGTAGAATCGTTAGTGTCACCAACCTTACCGTACAATCCCGAGAAGCCAACTTCAAGTGAAGAATTTGCCAGAGGAAGTATTGACACACGTCCAGAAACCATTTTGTTATTGTTATTATCAGTTATAGTATTTCCTGTATTACTAGGGTTTTGTATAGCTCCATCTTGTGCTCCATCATGTACAATCTGGTATCCTGTTGTAAGAGCAATATCATAACTTCCCTTCATCGAACCCATCTGAAAACCTCCTTCAGCCTCAACACCCCAATCACTACCAGGAGGAAGATCGGCAAGACCAACAGGATCTGTCGCAACTTTGTCTATCCAGCCCGCAGCAAGGCGTTTGTTATACATACCAAAAGGCAGAACTAAATATCCACCTCTTATAATTAATCCTTTTGTAACAAAATAGGAGGCGCAAGCCCAGTTCACGCCAATTCCATTTCCATCAAAAGAGGGCTCAAATTCCAAGAGGAGTTTTTTACCATGTCTCCAAAGTAACATTGGGCTGAACTCAAAATGGTCAGCATCAAATGTGTTTGTTCGTGCAGGATTCTGCAATGTACTAACACCACTTGGTGCAATTGTAGTAGTTGAGGAACTTACAAATCCAAAAGTAGCAAGACCTACCACCATAAAATGACTTTCTCCTAATTTAAGGGAATTTACTTCCTGTTGCAACTTATATAATGAAGAATCGTTGCTGGACTGAGCAAATATATTTGCTCCGGCAGAGAATAAAATTATTCCCATGGCGAGTCCAATTTTTGTAATTGTTTTTTTCATTTGTTTATAATTTAGTTGATTATTTGTAATTTATTTTTTTGCTGCTTTGCCAAGTGAACGAACATAATTTGTAACCTGCCAACGTTGGTCTTCAGATAATGTTTTTTTGTTTGTAGGCATTGGTTTTTTACCTTCACTTATTTTCCAGAATAACTCACCATCAGTTTGAGCTTGAACTTTAGCAGCAGTCAAATCAGCAACAGTAGCATCTTGGTTAGCTGCATCTTTCCCGTCACCTTTCCCTTTTTTTCCATGACAGTTAAGACATTCTTTCTCATAGATTTTTTTCCCTGCAGCAACAGATTCATCACTGTAAGCAACAGGATTTTTCTTGTCTTTTGATGAGTCAGGTGCTTTCCAGTCTTTATTGCCTTGAAAAGCGAAGGATAATAATAGAGTAATTACTGCTGAACTGTACAGTAATATCATTTTTTGTTTTTTGTTTTTTTTCATGATTTTTTGTTTTAATTGTTAGTAGTTAATTATTAGCAGTCTGTTGTTCCTCTTTTTTAATTTTCCTTAATTGATAAAACATAAAGAAATAGCAAAACCAAACGCCTCCATATAGGCAGGAGAGTAAAATAATCATTGGCCATTTTGCATGTGCACTCCAAAGTGCACGAGGAAATGGATCTTTATCAAGTGGTACAGCCTTGCCCCAAACGCAAGGGCTTTTTGTTTCTACAGTTCCATATGTGTCATTGTCCTCAATCATTGCAACAATAGTCATTTTGCCAACTGTGTCGCCAGGGATGCCTTTTGGGTAAGAAAAAACAGCTTCACCTTTATCATTAGTAGTCACAGAATGTTCATCTGCAGCAGGCATCACACCAAATAGACGTTGAACATAAAAATTTATAGCGATATCTTTCACTGGTTTTTCAGCGCCATCGGCAGCAGTTTCTGTAACTAATGCTGTTGCTGTTCTTGAAGTATCCTGAGGGTTAAGTTTTAGAGAAAGGTGTACATCTTTCAATCGTAACTCTTCTTCTGCATCCTCCAAAACTTCATCGTTTTCAACTTTTACAGTTACACCAAAGTAATGCTCTGCATCTAATGGTAAGTCTTTTGGAAGTGTAGCATTTGTTCTGCCACTCGCATCAGTTGTAGTCTTGGTTACCAAAACAAAATCTTTATCATTCTTGAGATAAAAATTTACATGAGCATTTTGTGCAGGAAGAAATTTTCCTTCTTTGTTTTTGCCCGAAACAAGAGCACTTACTATTTGACTATTATCTGTTTTCTTTGAAAACGATAACTGAATGCTACTTGCTGATTTTTGTGCCTGAATTGTTGAAATTCCTATAAATAATATGGCACAGCTAATAATCCAATTTGGAAATCTGCTCATCTTTAAATTTGTTTTTAATGTTTTCATAGTGCTGCTTTTGCTGTTTCAGATTTATGTACTTCTATTTCATGATGAGCTACTGCTTCTGCTGCCAGGCGCTTGCTTTCTTCTACTTGAGCTCCGTGTACTACTTCCCACATTGACATCATTGGGAAGAATTTCGCATAAAGTGTAACAATGATTACCATACCTGATAAAGCTCCCATTACAACTGACCATTCTACCCAGTTAGGGAAATATTGCGACCAATCGCTCGGCACATCCTGTATAGGCAAAAAGGGATGCAGTAATGTCGGAACCACAATAAGGTATCGTTTTACCCAAGCCCCAATTGCAATTAAAGTACAAACAACAGCAAGCGATCCGGGAGTTCTTCCTTTAGGGAAGCACATTACTATTATTGGAAGTAATACAGTACCAAATTGGCATAACCAAAAAGCTGAAGAATAACTTCCACTAAATAAATCATGAAGCAAATGACTTTCGGCTGTTGCCATTTTATAACCTGGTATCCAGTATTCGTTCAAGTTAAGATAAGCGTATATAAGAGTAAGAGCAAGTACTACACGACCCATCAAATCAAAATGACGGTAGGTAATATACTTTTCAAGATGATAAAGTTTTCTGAAAATAACCATGGCAAGGATTACTATTGCCGAGCCACTATATAGCGCGCCTGCAACAAAGTAGGGACCGAATATAGTACTGTTCCAACCCGGACGAAGTGTCATTGCGAAAATATAACTTACAACAGTATGTACCGAAACGGCTACAGGAATAATTACAATAGTCATAATTGTCATAACTAATTCCAATCGTTTCCATTGCGATTTAGAACCTGTCCAGCCAATCGCCAATTTAGTATAGAGCCACTTTCTGAATTTATCAAATCGTTTGGTTGTATCTGTTAATCTGTCTCTCATCAATGCCATGTCAGGTATCATTGGTAACCAAAGGAATACAGTACTTCCTGTAAAATAGGTTATGATTGACATTACATCCCACATCAGTGGAGATTGTACGCGTCCGAAAATGACAAGATTTCCTATTCGTTCTGGATGCCCTAAGTCAATAATTGGCATAATTCCACCAAAACAAAGGGAAACAAAAGTCATTAACTCTGCTATTCTTGTAATTGGCATTCTCCAATCCTGTTTTGTTATCCTTAGGATGGCAGAAACAAGTGTGCCAGAGTGGCTGATACCGATGAAAAATACAAATGTAGATATGTATAATCCCCATGAAACATAATTACGCATTGCAGTAACGCCTAAACCACCTCTCAATTGGTGAACATAAGCATATAATCCCCAGCCGGCAACTGAGAATAAAAATGCAAGCCATATTTTTGTACTTAAACCCCAATTTCTTGTAGGGCGCATACTATCTTCGCGGATTACTTCTTCTGAAAGTTCGGCCGGTATATTACTGTCTGGATATTTTGGTTTTTCCATAATTTTGTCTGCTTTTATTGTTAATACTATTTACAATCTATTTTCCTTACATGTTCATGCTAGCCATACCTTTATTCATATCTGGCTTTTTAGCATCTTTCTTTTGTTCCTTGCCTTCTGAATCTAAATCAGGTTTTGGATATTTTCTGTTTTTAGGAGGCAAATAATAAACACGAGGCTCAGTTCCTAACTCTTCCAAAAAGCGGTATGCACTATTATCTTCTAAAAGCTGTGAAAATTTAACTGTAGTACCTGCAGAATTAGTAACCGCATCTTCATTTTGGTCACCAAAATAAATTGCATTCATAGGGCAACCATTAACGCAAGCTGGCATTTTGCCATCGCGTATCATATGTGGACAGAAATCGCATTTTTCTGTTGTTCCTTTTTGGCGCGGGAAACCATGTTCAGGAGAATAAGTGACATGCGCTACTGCTTCTGGTTGCATTGGTTCTGACCAATTAAAGAAACGAGTAGAATATGGACAAGCAGCCATACAGGAACGACATCCAATACAACGGTCATCATCAATTAAAACAATTCCATCCTGACGTTTGAAGGTAGCCCCAACTGGACAAACTTTAGTACAAGGAGGATTATCACAATGGAAACAAGGCTTAGGCATAAAGTAAGCTGCTGTTGTTTCCGCATCTTTCATTTTAAATACTTTAATCCATTCTCGGTCCGGCTCTGTAAAGTGCATTGCCTGACATGCTTCAGTACATTTTTTGCAACCATCGCATTTTGCAAGGTCAAATACCATCACGAATTTTTTGCCTGGAATTCCTCTTCTTGCTTCTTCATTAGATACCGCAGGTGCAGTATATTCATGCAGACAATTAAGGTCTGCTTTAAATACTTTACCATCGCGTGTAAATACTGTTGTGTCAGGATTCTCCTTTTTTTCAGTTGAAAGGACTTTTTCAATACCGCCTCCAACTACGGTAAGGCCAGCTGCCAAAAATCCGAGTTTAAGAAAATTACGTCTGCCTGCCTCCTTGGATTCAGGGCTTATTTTGTCTTTTTGTTCTTCCATAATTTTGACTATTGTTTATTTTGTTAAAACGTAGTTAAATTATTGCAGTAATTAGTGCATCGGGGTCAAGTGCAAAAAACAAATGCAAAAAATAGGAGTACTTAATAATATAAATGTTTTACCTTGATGATGTAATTTGCAGATTGATGTTACAACATTTATACGATGCAATATTATTGCAATAAATCACCTAAAAATATGATAATCGTCATCCGGATAGGTGACATTTGACAAATAAAAATCTGCGTTTTCGCAGCTATGGGTTTACTTTAATGCTCGAAATGTGAGGATGAGTACTTAATGAAGATAACGTAAATAGCAATAAGGGATGGTAAAGCACTTTTTTTATTACTAAATTATTTTTGCATTTTTTCATTCAGAGAGAAGTTTTGTGCAGTAACAATTGTTTATAAGGGCATTACTATTTCAGTATAAATTAATATTATTTACTTCTGAGTTTATCCAAAAGTGTATTTAATAGTTCAGTTTCGCTTTTGTTAAGGTTTGAAAGAAAACGATCCATTGTTTCGTTTTCATTTTCTTCAATTAAATTAAGCACTTCAATTCCTTTTTCACTAATAAAAACATCCACTTCTCTCCGGTTTCCAGAATTTACTTCTCTTGTAACCAATCCTTTTTTTCTTAAATTTTCAACAATGCGTGAAGCATCCGACATTTTGTCAAGCATTCTTTCACGGATTAGTTTTACTGTCGCAGATTTTGGATGTTGACCTTTTAATATTCTTAAAATATTAAATTGTTGCGCAGTCAGTCCATAATTTTTGAATAACTCATTATGAAGATTATAAATCCATCGGCCTGTAAAAATGAGATTAATTGCAGTTTTATGATAATTATTTCGGAAAGGTTTGCCTTGTTTAATAGTTTCTGAAATGGTCAGTAATTTTTTGTCAGGCATAGAATTCTGGTGTTTCATATCTAATGTTCTTTCAAGTGGTAATGATATCCTAATTTAATGT
>CAIRRW010000535.1 GCA_903881065.1 uncultured Bacteroidota bacterium | reverse complement strand
ATGGATTCCTAATGTGCTATTCAGTTTCCTGGCATGGTATCTTTTAAAGAAAGCACAGAAATAACATTTAATGCTATTTTGTATTCCAATTATTTGCCTTTAAGATAGGCAAACTTGCATTACAATAAATTCAAGAAAATTAAAAGATGACTTATTGTTTCACTACAATTTGTTCAGGATTATTCACCATTATTTGTGGTTTGTCCTTAAACATTGTAATCTTCCCTTTTACAGTAATATCTTTATCTTTGAGAAATTCTTCAGGTCGGTAACTGAACTTATTAAAGTTCTCCTCAAATATTACCACACTGAAAGGTTGATCAGGATAAGGCTTTCCGATATTCAAAAGTATCTTCTTTTTATCACCTTGTGATTTAAAAGTACTAAATACCTTTCCTTTCACAGTTATTATTTTACCATCATAATACTTTGCCGAATCGGCTGATACCACTTGGGAGAAAGAAACATTTGCAAATAAAATGATTGCCGAAAATAGAAGTATTTTTTTCATTGATAAATTTGTTTTTGATTAATAAGCACGCAAATATAAATAAAAACCTCTTAAATGTAATCCATTGCTCGTGGTCCTTCATTAAAAAGTACATCCACAATACTTAAATTGGGAATAAATCCATGTCGAGTTTCAAATACCTGTGGATACCTTACTGGTTGGAAAGTTTTATCTAAATCTTTAGATTCTTTGGGATCAATAATATTTCTGAAATCATCACTATCAGGATATTCAGTTTTATATGAATCGGAAAATGTGTAATTTGGTTTTAATTTTAAAAGGGTTAAAACTATTTGTTGTATCGCTTCATTAAAATCGATCAGGTAATCGAATTTTTTATCGTGGTAATAAGGATAAAAGTCATCCTCAAAATATTCGAAGAAAGGAGAACGTCGGTAACTTGATTCCAAAGATCGCCAGTGAAGCGTTTTCCAATCATAATCATAAGATATTTTTAAATCTTTCATAGATTGCCTATGGTTACGTTTTACAAGCGGAATACTCAGTGTAAGTAGTCCGTTAGGAGAATATATTTCGCAACGGCTTCTGTAGGTTTGTTTCTGAAAGTTTTCGTGATGCTCAATAATACACATATCATAGTGTTTTAACTTAGAGTAGTATTGAATAGGAGCAAGGTAGGCAGAGGAAAGTAGTATCATGTTAATCCTGAATCGCTGTTAATTTCCACATCATTATTAATAAAAATTATTTTATTCTTTTGAACCATCTGCCGCTTCTTAGGTTTGTCTTGTCCTTGTTCCTTTCAAGAGACAATACAACTAAAACAGCCTTTCCAACAATATGATCTTCAGGGACAAATCCCCAATAGCGCGAATCTGTTGAGTTGTGACGATTGTCGCCCATCATAAAAAAGTAATTCATCTTGAATTTATAATACGTACAATACACGTTATTTATAAATATAGAATCATTACTCATTTTCAAATCATTCTTTTCATAAACGCTTATAATACGCTGGTAGAGTGGGAGATAGTCCTTTGTAAGTTTAATCGAGTCTCCTGCTTTTGGTATGTAAATTGGACCAAAGAAATCCTGATTCCAAAGGAAGTTTTCACTGTCAGGAAACATTAAATCATTGTAACTGCCTTGTTTTTCTACCAGAGGGTCTACACTTTTTATATATTGAAAATGTTTCAACTTTTCTGCATTCTCATTAGTAAGATTAAAATAATATTCACTTTTGCTTCTCAATCTTCCCCCTTCCGTGATGCCTATACTTTTAAGTGAGTCCGAAAAAATAGTGTCAATATCTGATATTACTCTATAATCAAATTGCAATTTATCAGGAACATCTGTATATTTTTTATTAATATATACCTTTCCAGCCTTCAATTCCAAAGTGTCACCTGCAAGCCCGACACATCGTTTTACGTAATAAGTTTTTTGATCTACCGGATAATCGTCCTCCATTGGATAATTAAATACAACCACATCATCATGTTTAATTGCAGGTGGGCCGAACATACGATAATAAGGAACCTTTATCCAGTCAACAAAGGACTTTTTGTTATCAGTAAATGGTAAATGCTGATGTGCAAATGGGAATGACAATAATGTGTTAGGCAATCTTGGGCCGTAACTTAATTTGCTAACTATAATATAATCGCCTGTGAGTAACGATTTCTCCATTGAAGCTGAAGGAATTGTAAATGCTTCAAAAAAGAAAACGCGAAATATTAATATTGTGATTATTGCGAAAAATATGGCTTTGAGCCATTCTTTAAATGCCGATTTTTTTTTCATTCGAGAGTTGACAAAGATATTAAATTAATTACTTTTTACACATTGTAAAAAAGCAACCAAATTAATTAAGCACTAAATGAAAACTATAGATATGGAAGTAGTAGATTATTTATATGATGTTCAATCCTTGACGAATCGAACAGAATAACCTGTGTTTTTCATAGGGAAAAGAGCATAAATATCTGAAATGTACAATCTGAAAATTCTGTACCTTGTAGCCAAGCACCTTTTAAATATTAAAAGATAATGCGAACAGACATTAGTATAGTATGGTTTACAAGTTTAAATGGGAAATAAAAAGTGCTGCTCCATTGAAAATTAAATATGAGTTAAAAGTTCTATTTATGAACTTTGTTTTCAATTTTTACTTTTAACTGAATCATAATCTTTAGAGGTGGCTAGATTCTTTTTTTGGTTTTTTTCCATAGAAGCACTATTTAAAGCTTTGAGGTTTTGTTCAATTTTGACTTCTCGCTCTTTTGAATACTCAAAATAAACGAAACTAATTAAGATGAAGGCAACTACGGAAAGTGTTTTTAAATGTTTCATAACAATTCAAATTGATTATTACCTAATTCCTGATATGGTATTTTCATCATAAAGATGCAAAATATGAACAAAAGGTTGCTTGAGATAAATAAAATTCTCCTTCAAGTGCTCTAATCTCTCCGTGAAAGACAATAATTAATAGTTGAAATTGTATTATTCAATTTCACAATTTCATATTATTCACTTAAAGTTATGATAATATGAAGAAGTTACTTTTGTATCGGATAATTAAAAATGTAATTCTAATGATCCAAAAGAAATCGGTAGTTAAAAATCCTGTTTTATTTGTAAAATATGGGAATCGGTTACTTTAAAAAAGAAATGGTAAATAGATAACTATATTACCATTTGTTTTTTCCTTTAATCAACCAAAGGTTAAAGCCAAAACCAAATGCTATCCTAAGTTCACTTAACGATACTGCAGATATGTCGGATACATGCACACCATCCACATAAGTGGCTTCAATAAAAAGATGTGTGAATTTTGAAGCATAATAATTAATCCCTAATGTTACTGATGCAACCGGGCTAACGGAGGACGGATATTTAGATATACTAAATTGAGGATTCGCAGTAAGTAAGTTATCAGGAGCTTTTAGTTGTGTCCAACTTATTCCCGGTTGAAAGCCTAAATAAGGGTCGAAATGATTATAGGTTTTGAAATGATAATTATATCCAAAGAATACAGTACTGTTTTGGGTAAGAATCACATCTGATTTTGGTCGGGATGCACCAAGAAAAATATAGACGCCTCCTCGGTAAGAAGAATTATTGTCGCAGTAATATTCAAGATTTCCGCTTACATACATATTTGTTTCGTTGTAACCGAAAGGAATACCTGCTGCCAATGTGCCTTTCCCACAAATCAAACCTTTACCCACAAAGCGTGCTGAATCCTGCGCTATAGCAACTAAAGGAAATAAAAGTATAACAGTGACTAATTTTTTCATTTTTGTTTCTTTAATATAAGTATGAGTATTATTTATATTTTCTTAAATCAACTATTACAAAGTTGGCACTTAATGTTAATAGCAAATGGCCTTCTAATGCACTTCCATTACTCTCATCAATTTGTAAATATTTTTCATTCCGGCTATTAGTTAATATTTCAGAATCAATATCGCTACCAAAATGAATCATATATTGACAGGTAAATGAGAAGTCAAGACGTTCGGTAAGATTATAATGAGTGCCAAGTCCTAATTGGGTAGCAAAGCTCCATCTGTCTTTAGATTCTTTCACATACGTGTTTTTTACATAATCATAGTGGAGATTGGTAGCTGTTTTTGTATAATCTCCACAAAAGCCACCCATAACATAAGGGGTAAAAGTAAATTTTCTGTTCACTTTTTTAAATGGATACAACATCATTGTTTCGCCAATATGGGCATCAAATCTCTGTCCCAAGCCGCCAATATCAGTCGTCATCCAATCGCCAAACCATTCGGTATTAAACTGATTATCCAATCTGTATCGCAACTGTCCGCCTGCACCCAATCCAAAATAGTTGCCGCTCGAACTGAATAAGCTGCCCGTAGTTCTTGCTCCGAAAGAGAATTCTCCATTATGTGTGTTGGTGCTCTCAGTTGATCCTTGCCCGTATATCATACTGCTGATACACAGAAATACATATATCAATTTTAATTTCATTTGACTTCTTTATTTTAGAAAGGAACAAAAATAATTAAAACTTTCGGAAATGAAAGATAATTAAATAGTTGAAGGGTGTTGCTACTTGGGTTAATCGACAGGTAATAAATCAGAGAACCAAAAACCTTTTGTAGTAGTGTTACCAGGAAGCGTGCAATCAGCATCTGTTTTTAATTCAAGTGCTTTATATACCTTTTCACCAATTGTGAAATCAATTTTCTTTTTGAATAACGGACCATCAAAACAGAAGGTATGGTACTCTCCGTTTTCTCCGCAAGGGTCAACGTTGGCAGGTAATTGTTCAATAAATTGTTTGTTTATTTCTCTGCCACACCATTCTTGGCCCAGGTAGCCATCGTTGGTACAGCAAACAATTGTTTTAAATCCGGTATTAATAAAATCATTTATAAGTATGCCGGTATTCTTTTTCCATAGAGGAAATACCGCTTTCATGCCTACCTTTTCCAAATTCTTTTCGCGATACCCTCTTAAATCTTCCAGAAAGATATCTCCAAAAATAACAGTTTCAATTCCTTTCTGCTTGGCTTTTAAAAATACAGTTTCCATTTGTTTTTCATACTCATTGTTGGTGCCTTCAGATACTCGTACTTTCAGTAGTGGAATACCTATCGATTCACATTGTATATCCAGTAATTTCTCTCGTACACCGTGCATAGAAATTCGCTTGAATGTATCATTTACAGTTGTGAGCAGGTATTTCACCTCGTATTTATTTTCTGAGAGAACACTATAAAGGCAGTATACGGAATCTTTTCCTCCGCTCCAACAGAATATTGCTTTTGTTTTATTCATTTTTGGTTGTTCTCTTAATTGAGAATATATGTATGATGAAAAATATTTATCTAAAAAGAATTGTTTTTAACTTCAGTTGTTGTTATTTGCTGGCGTTCGTTTCTGTCGTGTTTAGGTTAATATAAAAAGTTAATGTCTGCAAATGCTTCGCTTGGTATAAAGTCTTTGTTAGTTCCAAAATATATTTCGTGTTCGTGAAAGAATATTAATGCCCAATTCAAACTCTGGTCAATTACTGTTAGGTCATCTGCTATTGGATAATAAAAACTGTCAAAGTATTTTATTAAAAGTTTCCAAGGTACTATCATTCCGTTGTCCCTGTTCCAAGATAGAAACACTTGTTTGTCAAATGCAAGTCCACGATGATAAAGCCACTTTTTAATTTCCTTTTCGTTACCGTCTGAAACACTTGCTTTGTCAATGGTTCTAAAAAAGTCTTTCTTAAATGGAATGTCGAAATGCAAATTTGTTTTTGATATATAGTTCGCCAAAAAATTTGATGCCTTTTTGTCCAACGGTTTAAGTTGGTCAAGATGCAGGTCGGGAAGTTTGTCGTGACTTTCTTGCGTAAACCGCCATTTCAATGAAAAATTTTCCATTGGAATTATGTGTTCTTGTATGTTGTCAAAGTCAATGTTCATTTCTGTCGAGTTACGGTCTTACGCTTGCACATAACTTATAAATATCGCTACTTACAAAAGTAACAATATATTCATTGTTACTATCATCCAAAATCCCTGCTTGTTTCTTTTAATAGAATCCAACTACTGAAAACCTTCATTTTAGCGTTGTAAAAGCAAAAAGTGCTAATTGTAATGTTACAAAGAGTAATAGTAATGTTACAAAGAGTAATAGTAATGTTACAAGTGTCAATTGTAGACCTTCAATGAAAATAAGAGCAATTACATAACATAAAATACTAAATAACAATTAATTATAAACAATAAAAACAAGTAAAAGTAAATGAAGCCTCAAAAAGCGGATAAAAAATCACTGCAAGGAACAAAATTTAATGTACTAGTTAAAACCACCTTATTTTGGCAATAACCATAAAAAACTCGACTTCGGCTATCAACCAAATAGAAAATCCTGTACTCATTATTAAGTACAGGATTTTTCCTTTTACTATCTACTCTAATTTAGTTAGAGCAGATAGGCAACACGTGGGGATGTTGTTCTTTAGTTAATTATTTTTACTCTCCGGGAGGCGGAGGAGGAGGAGGACCTTTTCTGTCGCCACGGTCTCCTTTATCATGATTCCTATCCTTATCTTTCAGCTTATTCAGCAGTTCCATTTTAAACTGTTCTTCAGCAGCGTATAGTCTTGCCACTTTCTTTATAGGTAAAACAGCTTTGAATTTCGAATTGTATTCCTTCTGTAAATCCAGCTCTTTCTGGCGGTCAGCCATTTCATTATCCACAGCCTGTTCTACTTCTTTATCCGACATTCCGTCAAATTTTTGTTTCGCTTCACGGTTATCCTGTTTACGTCTCTTACGTAATTCCTTCATTTTATCACTGTATTGGTTATAAACAGGCCAAAATTTCTGTGCTTCTTCCGGAGTTAAATCCAACTTTTTAGTGAGAAAGCCTATCTTCATAGCTTCAATATTTTCCTTCCTTTCATTTTGTCTCTCTGCCTTGTTGTCTTTTGCAGGAGGCGGTGGAGGAGGAGTACCATCTTTCTGTGCAAATGTTATTGCAGAAGTCATTATTATTGACGCCAACAAAATCGTTTTTAAATTTAGCATGTTAGTTTTCATATATGTATTCAGTTTATAAATTTGTTTCATCCACATTATTTTCAATCAGGTAATTCTGAATGGAGGCATCTTCAGCAGGCATTACTTTCACTTCATTAATATCGGTAGCAGCCACCGACTCAATAAGTGTTGCTTCATCAATATTATAAAGCTGGTCTTCGGTTGATATTTCTTCTGCTACTTCTGTTTGAGGGAAAGCGGCGTTATTATTCATAAACTTGATACCTGCAACTGCTATCAAAAAAGTAATTACTACCGGGAAGGCAAAGCGTGGTTTGATTAACAATATCAGCCATTCTACAAACACATTTTTTGATTTTGATTTAATTACCGACTCTTGAACTCGCGAAGGCAAATAATCGAAATAATCTTTTGGTACTTCAAAAGGATTGTATTTAGGAATGCTGGCTAATGCAGGTGCTTCTTCTTTTATTTCTTCAAAACTATTAACTGCGTTTTGAATCCTTGCAGTAAAATGCTCGAAATAATCATCAGTTGCTTTAAAAGAATTATTATTCTTCACTTTAAAAAGGTGAGGAGCCATTCCTTTTAAATCATCATCAGTATCTTCTATATTAATATTTGTGTTCATTTGCAGGTTTGATTTAGCAAAATAAAAAAGGTTTAATGGGAAGTTAAATAATGTTCTATTTTTTTCACTGCATGATGGTAAGAAGCTTTCAGCGCACCTACTGAAGTACCAAGTATAGCACTCATGTCCTCATATTTAATGGCATCAAAATATTTCATATTAAATACAATACGTTGTTTGTCGGGCAATGTCAATATAGCTTTCTGGAGTTTTGCCTGTATCTCATCCCCTTTAAAATAGCTGTCACTTTGCAAATTGTTGGCAAGGAAACTTGAAACATCATCTAGCGGAACGCCTGCATGTTTCTTCTTTTGATTCAGGAAGTTTATTGATTCGTTTGTTGCGATTCTATACAGCCAGGTATACAACTGCGATTCACCTTTAAATTTCGCAAGGT
This sequence comes from uncultured Bacteroidota bacterium, assembly GCA_903881065.1. Lineage (GTDB taxonomy): Bacteria > Bacteroidota > Bacteroidia > 2-12-FULL-35-15 > 2-12-FULL-35-15 > 2-12-FULL-35-15. The sequence continues at coordinate 6,884 of CAIRRW010000535.1, read as the reverse complement.
TTTTCCATACCTTTATAAATACATTTTGCAATACATCATCTGTATCATCGTGATCAATAAGTATTTTTCGGATATGCCAGTAAAGGCGTTTTTGGTATTGCCGAACCAACAGGTTAAACGCATAGTTCTGCGTTTCGGGATTATTAAATTGCTCTAAAAGTTCCTGTTCTGTTAATTCCATTATATATTTAAAATTCCATACTCTACAATTTCCTTGCCATTACTTTTTTCACAGCAGCCACAATATTTACAGCTTCCAAACCGTATTTTACCATCAATTGGTCGGGAGTGCCGCTTTCGCCAAAGCTGTCATTTACTGCTACCATCTCCATAGGAGTAGGCAATTCGCAAGCAAGTAACTGAGCTATACTATCTCCAAGCCCTCCATTCATCTGGTGTTCTTCGGCTGTAACAACACAGCGCGTTTTTTTAACAGACGATAAGACAGCCTCTTTATCTAAAGGTTTAATAGTATGTATGTTTATTATTTCAGCATTGATGCCTTGGGCTGCAAGTTGCTCACCTGCTTCTATTGCTTTCCATACCAAATGTCCGGTTGCAAAAATGGTAACATCTGTTCCTTCATTAAGCATTAAGGCTTTTCCTATTTCAAATTTATAATTTGCATCAGTAAAGTTAGGCACAGCAGGTCGGCCAAATCGAAGATACACAGGGCCTTCGTATGCTGCTATAGCTATAGTTGCAGCTTTTGTTTGATTGTAATCACAAGGATTTATTACTACCATTCCTGGCAGCATTTTCATCAAACCCAAATCTTCCAGTATCTGATGAGTTGCACCATCTTCGCCCAGTGTAAGCCCTGCATGAGAAGCACAAATTTTTACATTTTTACCTGAGTAAGCCACCGATTGCCGTATCTGGTCATAAACTCTGCCAGTGCTGAAGTTGGCAAAAGTACCAGTAAACGGAATCTTTCCTCCAATTGTCATTCCGGCAGCTATGCCAATCATATTTGCTTCGGCTATTCCTATCTGAAAAAAACGCTCAGGATAATTTTTTGCAAAAGTATCCATCTTTAGTGACCCTGTTAAATCAGCACATAATGCAACAACATTAGGGTTCGATTTCCCTAATTCCGACAATCCGTCTCCAAAACCAGAACGGGTATCTTTCTTTTCTGTATATGTATATTTTTTCATTTGTAATTTATTGAAGAACTTGACAAGGTTGTCAATTTATTTTTCGCTGGTAAAAGTATTATTAATATTAAGGTAACGTTTGAGATTCTATTATTTGTTTTCCACAATTACTTTTTTTAATGTTGTAAACAAATAACACTTCATTTATTGTATAATTAACTTACCATTCACAACGTTTCTGTTTTTATCAGTAATCTGAACGAAATAAATTCCATCTTTCATTTCATCTTTATGTATTAATACTTGTTTTCCAGAAAAGGTTATTTTCTTTATAGCGTTTCCTAAAACATCTGATATTATTAGTTCTGCGTTTTCTTGATCCTTCGTGAACCAAATTGTTGTTTGAGAATTAAAAGGATTTGGAAATATCCTTATTCCTGTTTCCTTCTTATTGATTTCATTAATTCCAATACTTATTAATGTTGTGTCGATTTTAGCAATAAACAGGTCTGTAGCACCCGAATTTGAAAGTGTCGTATTCCCGAAACCAATTGAAGTACTTCCAAAAGTACCAAGAATATAGGCATTTGAGAATGCGTCAGTAGCTATTGAACAGGCATAATCACTTAACGTTCCACCAGCACTTGTTGCCCACAGCACATTTCCTGTTGAGTCAAATTTAGCAACGCAGGCATCATAAAAACCTGTACTTGTATTGGTAAGGGTGGTGGTTCCAATATTTATTGTACGACTGAAAAAATCTCCTGCTACATAAATGTTCCCTAATTTATCAGCGGTCACAGAAAAGGCATCATCATTATTGATTCCTCCCACACTTCTTGCCCAAATAACATTTCCGCCTGTATTAAATTTAAAAATATACCAATCATCATTCCCTGCATTGTTTATTACGGAGCTACCAATTGTCATAGTATGGCTCGAATAATTACCAACAACGTATACATTGTTCCTTTTATCTGTAGCCATAGAATTTATATCGTCAGGGTTTGTTTTGCCTGCATTAGTAGCCCATAAAGCTGTACCGGCTGAATTGTATTTTACAATAAACATTTGGCAGGTATCTGTTTTTGTAATAGTAACAGTACCAAAAGTTAAGGAAGGGCTTTCGAAATTTCCGGATACAAAAACATTTCCTGATGTATCTGTAGCTACAGACGCGGCCATATCATTATATACACCTCCAGCTCTGTTTGCCCAAGTTAGATTTCCATTACTATCGTATTTTACAAGAAATAAATCATGTCTGCCTGCATTGTTTAATATTGTTGAGTTAAATGAAATGGTTGGGCTGACAAATGCCCCAGTAACATAAACGCTTCCAACATTATCTGTGGTAATACCTAATCCAGCCTGATAACCTGTCCCACCAGAATTTCTTGCCCAAAGTGCATTTCCTGTTGAATCATATTTTACAATATACATATCCGCACCACTCAAGTTGGTAATGGTTACTGTATCGAAAGTTATAAATGGACTCGAAAACATTCCGGTAATAAATACGTTGCCTTGTAGATCAGTAGCAATGGCGTAAGCATCGTCAATACCTGTTCCTCCTGCCCTTCTTGCCCATAGCACATTTCCTGCTGAATCATATTTGACAAGATATATATCATCTGAACCTGCATTCGTAAGTGTGAATGAACCAAAGGTGATGGTTGGACTTTGAAAATAGCCAGTTATGTAAACATTACCTATTAAGTCAGTCGCAACTCCAAAAGCATTTTCATTGCTTGTTCCTGATGCGCCTTTAGCCCATTGCCAGTTAGGAGTCTGAGAAAACGCGTTGATGGAAATAAGCAGTATAAAAAAGATAAGCTTTTTCATGATGGTTATCCTAAATGATAATTTTAAAGGCGTTTTTTTTCAAAAGTACGGATTAAACCAAGTATAATAAAACAAAAGATGTGTGAAAAAGTAAAGATCTATTTCCCTCGTCCTTGCATTACTATAAGAACAGTATAGATTAAGATTTTTAAATCTACTCCTATTGACATGTTTTCAATATAAATTATATCATATTTCAGTCGTTCAATCATCTCGTCAACATTTTCGGCATAGCCATATTTCACTTGTCCCCAGGAGGTAATGCCTGGCCTAACTTTATGCAAATGTTTATAATGAGGAGCTTTCATAACAATCTGATCTATAAAAAACTGACGTTCAGGGCGAGGACCTACCACACTCATATCACCAATTAATACATTATAAAACTGAGGAAACTCATCAAGACGAACTTTTCGTAGAAATACTCCTAAAGGTGTAATTCTAGGGTCATGTTTGCTTGATAATGCGGGACCACTTTTTTCAGCGTCAATATACATCGAACGGAACTTATGAATGAAAAATGGCTTACCATGCCATCCAATACGTTCATGACTATAAAAAACAGGACCTTTTGAAGAGATCTTTACAGAGATAGCAAGGATTGCATATACCCAACTGAAAACAATAAGAACAAATAAAGAAATAAAAACATCGAATATTCGTTTAACCGATTGTTCCCATACCGGCATTATTTCTCTGGAAATTACAATTAAAGGTGCCCCAAAAATAGCCGTCATCTTTACTGAACCGGAAAGGATATCATACATATCAGGAATTACTTTAATAAGGATGCCTTGATAATCCAACTCATTTACTATTTTTCCAATATTTTCGTGTTCCGAGGATTCTATGGCAATTATTACCTCTTCAATTTCTTTTTCAATAATAATACGTTTTAAATCGCCTAACTCTCCAAGATGTGGAATACTCTTAGTTAGTTCAGAAGAAAAACCATTTTTATTGTCAATATGAACAAATCCAATAAATTTATTTCCGGAAGATTTTTCTTGCCCTTCTATTTCATTATAAAGGTTTAATGCGTTTTCGTTGCTTCCTACTAGTAAGGTATTAAATCCGATAAATCTTTGATGAATCCTGTAATTGGTTATACTTGATAAAATGAAACGTAAAGAAGCAGTAAGGGTGAAATGCAAAACGAGTAATACTAGAATGCTTTGATAATAATCTTTGTAAGACAATACTTCATCATCAAGGAGTAAAGTGAAAAATATTGCAAGTACTCCAATAATCGATAATAATAGGGTTTGACCAACTTCTTTTAAACGTGATTTTCGGTATATGTTCTTATAAGTACCAGTAAGGTAATATATCAAGAGCCAAACAGCAGGTATTAAAAAAAGAGCAAGAAAGAATTTTTTGTCAAAAATAACAGGAACAATTTTATGAAATTTTTCCGGTTCGATATATACCTTGCGGTAAATATAAAATAATGTCCATGCTATGGCTGCAGCAAATAAATCAGAAAGGATATATTTAATTACCTGAATTTTCTTATTCATAAACTTAATTACTGAATAAGCTTTAAATTATCAATTGCCAAGCCTATGCTATCGGTTGCATTTAGGTTCTGCATCATCAAATAAAGTTGAAATTGATTTGCACTTGCGCCAGCAGAGATTAATTGACTTATCGCAGGAGTCACATAAACGTATACCTTATTCCAATTAGTATTTGGATTTAAAGTAATTACTTCTTGTGGTGGTTGGTAATTCAAAATGGTACCTCCAGATGCAACAGTATAACCAGCCATACTTATAGTTAATTCGTGGTTGCACTTATAATTTAGTTCTAAGAAAGCATCCCCTTGAGTTAAAGGATATCTATTATTACTTCTACATTCGAACATTAAGTCATTTGATTTTAAATATGCAACTGCAGAATGTCCTCCCTCAAAAACATTGGTTGCGGGACTTGAAATCACATTTAAAGCGACATTTGAAACATTTGTTGTGTCAATTGTTCTTCCTGTTCCTTCAAAATCTTCTATCCAATAGAAATGGGCACTTGGTAAATATTTTATCTTAACATTGGTTATCGTTGTAATAATACCTCTTTGTAAAGAAATAGTCTGAGAATAGAAATCTAAAAAAGCATAAGGTGAGCGATTGGCAGCAATTCCATTTACTTTTATACCTCCTCTTATTTTTAATGTATGGGTACCATCCCATAAAACAGGAAAAGTACAAGGCATTTCATAACAACCTACAAGCTGATCATCAATATAAACCCACGCATCTGTAATTTTGCTTGATGTTGTTCCTTGCCCACTTGCTGATGGATCAGTTACAGAAACTGAAATTCCATCAATGTGGATATATGATGGTATAGGTTCAGTAGGATTGTAGATATTACAAGAATTCAATAGAACAGCAGTAAATATTGAAATTAATATAATAAATTTCGATTTCATTTATTATGCTTTAGCTGTTTCTTCGGAATAGGTAGCAGTTACTCTCATTTTTTCAATTATACGATAAGCAACATCTAGAGCTTTGTAACCATCATCAATACTTACTAAAGGAGTAGTATTCTTATTTATGCTGTCAGCAAATGTTTCTAATTCCATTTTAATAGCGTTGGTAGGAAGTGTTGATGGATTTTCGAAATATATTTGTTTTGAGCCTTTCCCTTTTCCTAAATCAATAGTAACTGCAAAAGGGTCAACGTCACCTTCAACATTTTTCAATCTGATAACGTCTACTTTCTTATCCAGAAAATCAATAGAAATGTACGCATCTTTTTGGAAGAACCGTGATTTTCTCATGTTTTTCAATGATATCCTGCTTGAAGTCAAGTTGGCTACACAGCCATTGTCAAATTCAATTCGTGCATTTGCAATATCTGGGCTGTCACTTACTACACATACTCCGCTTGCACTTATGCGTTTTATACTTGATTTCACCACACTTAAGATAATGTCAATATCGTGTATCATCAAATCCAGTACAACCGAAACATCTGTGCCTCGTGGATTAAACTGTGCCAACCGATGTGTTTCTATAAACATTGGATTTGAGCAATATTCTCTGGCAGCAATAAATGCCGGATTAAATCGCTCGGAATGCCCCACCTGTACTTTTACATTTGCTTCCCTTGATAATCCTATTAAACTCTTAGCCTCCTCGATTGTAGTAGTTACAGGCTTTTCAATAAATACATGTTTGGAATTCCTGATTGCTTTAGAAGCACATTCATAATGAGCAAGTGTAGGGGTAACCACATCTATGGCGTCCACAGCATCTATCAACGACTGCATCGAATCAAAGTATTTAACTCCCATCTCTTTTTCCACAAAAGCAGCTGCTTCGGGATTCGCATCATAGAAACCAACAAGTTCCAGTTTGTCAATTTCCTTTAACAGTTTAATATGTATTTTACCAAGATGACCTGCACCAAATACTCCAATTTTTATCATTGTCAGATTGAATTTTGTGCAAAAATACTTTTTTCCACAATGTATTCTTCATAAATACATTTAATTATTAAAGATAGTTATGTTAATTTCGTAGCCGAAAAAATGAATATACATACAGATACATACAGACATAAAGGTCTTCGCAGGCAGTTAACATTGATTTTAAAGGCGAAAGGAATAGTAAATGAAGAGGTGTTGAAAGCAATTGAAAAGGTTCCACGTCATTTATTTTTGGATAATGCCTTTATTGAACGGGCTTATGAAGATATTGCTTTCCCGATAGGAGCAGGGCAAACTATTTCGCGACCTCATACTGTTGCATTTCAAACAGAACTTTTGGAACTTAAACGAGGAGAGAAAGTTCTGGAAATTGGAACTGGTTGCGGTTATCAGACTTCGGTATTACTGGAAATGGGGGCAAAAGTTTATACCATCGAACGCCAAAAGGAGCTGTATGATAAGACAATAAAATTTTTACCGACCATTGGTTACAGTGCAAAGTT
>CAIRRW010000534.1 GCA_903881065.1 uncultured Bacteroidota bacterium | reverse complement strand
TCTTCTGTTGGGTGCTACAATGATATAGCCATTTGCAGCCATCAGTTGGAAATTCCATCGGAAAGAATAAAACTGTGTCAGTGCCGATTGCGGTCCACCTTGACAATAAAGTAGAGTAGGGTATTTTTTTGAAGCATCAAAGTTAGGAGGATACACCATCCAAACTAGCATTTGCAAATTATCGGTAGTAGTAATCATTCGCTTTTCTATCTTGCCCATAGTGATGGAATTATAAGTTGCATCATTCACATGCGTCAATTGTTTCATTGTGCCGGTGGTTAAATCAACGCTGAATATTTCATTTGCATGATTCATGTCGGTGCGCTCTACAATCATTGTGTTTCCTACTTGCCCCACAATTCCATGAACATCGAAATCTCCGTTTGTAATTTGTTTCACCTGAGGCATTTTCTTCGTCATACCCGGATAATCAACTACAAACAATTGAATGGTGCCATCAATTGGAGCAATAAAGTAAATGCTGTTTCCATCGGCACTCCATCTGAAATCCTCTACAGTACCGTCCCATGCACGAGTTAAGTTTGCTTTAGAAGTTCCATTGTCAACAACAATATCGTTCTTGTCTGCTTCATTTCCATCCGTTTTCATGCTAAGGAAAGCAAGTGTTCCTGTTGATGAATAGGCAGGCTTCATATCATATCCCATCATTCCTTCAGTAAGATTTACGGTCTTTTTTGTTTCGATGTTGTAAGTGTAAATATCAGTGTTGGTGCTTACTGCATAGTCTCTGCCATATTTCTTTTTAGTAACATAAATAATTTGTTTCCCATCCGGATTCCAGATAAAATCTTCATCACCACCAAATGGTTTTGTAGGACAATCGAAAGGTTCAGTAGGCATAATATCTATGCTGTCAGTAGTTTTGCCATCTTTAATAGTATTTAAAAATACGTGCCCGAATGCTCCGTCTTCCCAAGTATCCCAATGGCGATAGGTAAGGTTATCGTAAATCATAACATCCGAATTCTTGCAATCAGGATAAAAATCCTTACCATAAACATTCTTTATTTTTATATCATTACTGCTGATACTGTGTTTTCCGTCAGGAGATATTCTATTGTTCGGCAACAGGGCGTCAGTATTTTCAATTGAGGTAGCGTTGCCGCCTACAATGGGAATAATATATTTTTTAGTAGTACTTTTATTATCCGCAATGTTATATGTTTTTACACTGTATATTATAGATTTGCCATCTTTTGTTATTCCCATTGGGCTTACTTTGCCAAGCTGCAAAAGCATTTCGGGAGTCATTACTTTTTGAGCCGTTGCCGACATTGTGAAAACACAAACAGCGACCGCGATAATTAATTTTTTCATTGAAGTTAATTTAATGTTAATTGAAATTAAAAGGGATTATAATCTATTCTGCAAAGGTATTATTCTTGGTTAAGTTTAGTCAACTATAATTGTATAAAACCTTTATAAAATTAAAAAACTCTCCTAAGTTATTAGAAGAGTTTTTTGTTGGGTGGCTGATGGGACTCGAACCCACGACACTCGGTACCACAAACCGATGCTCTAACCAAACTGAACTACAGCCACCGTGTATTTTTGTGGGTGCAAAGATATGTTTTTTTATAAAACAGTGGAATATATATGAAGAAATTATTGAATTGTTTAAAAACGTCTTTGGCCGTTTTCTTTACATTGATAGTAAAGACTATAAAGAAAACTTTATCAACATTCCATATTTAAACTTCTTTAATAGGTATTTTTACACTTCAAAATTTTAATCAGCACAACAAACATTATCGGGTTTATACTGACTGATAAACGAATGAACCAATAAACAATTGAACTAAAAAATGAATTTTTCTCACTTACATGTACATACTCAGTTTTCATTGTTGGATGGTGCTGCCGATATTTCCTCATTATATAAAAAAGCCATCAAGGATAATATGCCGGCAGTGGCAATTACAGATCATGGTAATATGTTTGGTGTATTTAAATTTGTGGCAGAAGCCGCTAAACACAATACTCCCGAGAATCCGAATAAAATAAAACCAATTGTAGGCTGTGAGTTTTATGTGGTGGAGAACCGTCAGAAGATTGCATTTACAAAGGATGCAAAGGATGTACGTTACCATCAACTTTTACTTGCGAAAAATGCAGAAGGTTATAAAAATCTGTTAAAGCTTTGTTCCTATGGCTATATGGAAGGACTGTATGGTAAATATCCACGAATAGATAAAGAACTGATTCTTCAATATCATCAAGGATTAATAGCTACAACGTGCTGTCTTGGAGCATCTGTGCCGCGTACGATACTTAAAAAAGGAGAAGCAGAAGGGGAGAAGGAATTTAAATGGTGGCTCGATTTATTTGGTGAAGATTATTATGTAGAACTGCAACGACATGATATTCCTGAGCAAAATACAGTGAATGAAGTGCTGGTAAAGTTGGCACGAAAATATAATGTGCCGATAATTGCTTCCAACGATTCGCATTATGTGGACCAGCAAGATTGGAATGCACATGATATTCTGCTTTGTATAAATACGGGTGAAAAGCAAACCACACCTACCATGAAGGATTTTGGTGATGATGATTCGGTATCAACAAAAGGAAAACGATTTGCTTTTTATAACGATCAGTTTTATTTCAAGACAACTGCTGAAATGACACAACTGTTCAGCGATATACCGGAAGCGATAGATAATACAAATGCAATAGTAGATAAAATAACAACACTGAAACTGAAGCAGGATATATTGTTGCCGGCTTTTCAAATCCCCACAACTTTTCTTACTCAGGATGATTACCTGCATCATTTAACCTTTACAGGAGCCAAGGAACGTTATAAGGAAATAACACTTGATGTTGAAGAACGATTGAATTTTGAGTTGAATACAATACGAATAATGGGCTTTGCCGGATACTTTCTTATTGTTGCAGATTTTGTAAAGGCAGGAAAAGATTTAGGAGTATTCGTTGGTCCTGGTCGTGGTTCGGCTGCTGGTTCGGCAGTTGCTTATTGTATTGGTATTACTAATATTGACCCGATAAAATATAATTTACTGTTCGAGCGTTTCCTTAATCCCGATCGTAAAACAATGCCCGATATTGATACTGATTTTGATGATGAAGGTCGTCAGAAAGTGATTGATTATGTAGTAGAGAAGTATGGTAAAAATCAGGTGGCACAAATTGTTACCTATGGTACAATGGCTGCTAAAAGCAGTATCAAAGATGTTGCTCGTGTAATGGATTTGCCTTTGCAGGATTCCAATATACTTGCAAAGCTTGTTCCTGAAAGACCGGGAATAGAATTGAATCGTGTGTTGAAAGCACCATTGACAGGTGAAGGTAGCCTTGAAACAAAGGAAGGACTGACAAAAGAAGAGATAGAAGATGCGAAGAAACTTCGCACCATACTTGCGGGAGATGATATGCAGGCAAGGGTTTTAAAAGAAGCACTTGTTCTTGAAGGTTCTGTAAGAGGTACTGGTATTCATGCTTCAGCTATTATCATTGCTCCCAAAGATTTGACAGAGATTGTTCCTGTGGCGGCTTCCAAAGAGACAACGTTGCTAATTACACAGTATGATGGAAAAGTAATTGAGGATGCAGGTGTAATAAAGATGGACTTCTTAGGTTTGAAAACGCTTACCATTATTCGTGATGCGTTGCGACTTATAAAAGAAAATCACGGAATTGATATTGTGATTGATGATGTTCCGTTAGATGATTTAAAAACATTTGAACTCTATAAACGAGGTGATACAAATGGTACGTTTCAGTTTGAAAGTCCAGGAATGCAGAAACATTTAATCAATCTTAAACCGGATAAGTTTGCCGATTTAATTGCCATGAATGCCTTGTATCGTCCGGGTCCTATTGAATACATTCCAAACTTTATTGCACGTAAAAATGGCAAAGAGCCAATTACATATGACTTGCCGGAGATGGAAGAATACCTTGCAGACACCTATGGTATTACTGTTTATCAGGAGCAGGTGATGTTGCTGTCGCAAAAATTAGCAGGGTTTACAAAAGGCGATGCCGACGTGTTGCGTAAAGCGATGGGTAAAAAGGATAGAGCGACTCTTGATAAAATGAAAAGTAAGTTTATTGAAGGTGCTACAGCAAAGGAATTACCAGTGGGAAAATTGGAAAAGATATGGACAGATTGGGAGAAGTTTGCACAGTATGCATTCAATAAATCACACTCTACTTGTTATGCGTTCGTTGCTTTCCAAACTGCATATTTAAAAGCACATTATCCTGGAGAATATATGTCGGCGGTGCTTACACATAATTTAAATAATATTGACAAGATTACATTCTTTATGGATGAGTGTAAAAGAATGGGATTACCTGTACTTGGACCGGATGTAAATGAAAGTCAATATAAGTTTGCCGTCAATAAAAGCGGTCAAATACGTTTTGGGATGGGAGCTGTAAAAGGTGTTGGAGAAAATGCAGTTTTTTCAATAGTGGATGAACGAAAGACTAACGGCCCATATAAAAATGTATTTGATTTTGTTCGGCGAATTAATTTGCGTGCAGCAAATAAGAAAACTTTTGAAAGCCTGGCTTATTCAGGTGGTTTGGATTCTTTTGGAATCCATCGCGCTACTTATTTTTATACCGAAGGCAATGACATGGGTAATTTTCTGGAGCGTATAATCCGCTATGGAAGTACGCATCAGGATGGAGTAAACTCAGCTCAGGTATCATTGTTTGGTGATGAAATTTCTGCCGATATGCCTGAACCAAAGATTCCAAGCTGTGAACAGTGGAGCCATTTGGAGCAGTTGAAAAACGAGAAAGATGTTGTTGGATTTTTCATGTCAGGACATCCACTGGATACATACAAATTGGAAATAGATAATTTTTGCTTTCATTCAATAAGTGATACAAAATTATTAGTTGAGAATAAAAACAAAGATTTAGTATTTGGAGGTGTTGTTACTGCTGTGCATAATGGTGTTACAAAAACCGGTAATCCTTGGGGCAAAATAACTATTGAAGATTATAGAGAATCTACTGAGCTTGCTTTTTTCGGTGAAGATTATGTGAAGTTCAAGCCTTATATGGTAATGGGATTGTTTCTTTATATTAAAGGAAAAATACAAGAACGTTTCCGTCAAGCAGATAACCTTGAATTTAAGGTGCAGAATATCCAACTGCTTTCGGAGTTACGTGATAAACTTTTAAAAACGATAACAGTGAATGTTCCTATAGAAGATCTTAATGATGATTTTATTACTAAGGTAAGAGAACTCCTTAATGTAAATACATCTCTATTGCCTAGCAATTGTACATTGCAGTTTAAAATTTTTGACAGCGAAGAAAACATATCAGTTCTAATGCCTTCAAAAAAGATAAAAGTAAATCCGAATAATGATTTGCTTGAATTACTAGCGTTGAATCATCTTGAATTTAAACTGAATTAGTAATTCCCGAATTAAGCAATTTCCTGTTTTTTGTCATTGCTGTAAACCCTTTATACATTAGTAGGTTTTACTATATTTGCTAACTTTTTAAAAATGACAACAGATTCAATAATTCAGATTAATCATTTATCCAAAACCTTTAAGGGTAAAACAGAACCTGCTGTAAATGATATTTCCCTTTCTATAAAAAGAAATGAAATATTTGGTTTGCTTGGTCCTAATGGTGCCGGCAAAACTACTACGATTTCCATACTTTGTGGCTTGTTCCCTTCTTCAGGAGGAACCATCAAAATTGACGGAATGGATTTGCATGGAGACTTGGATTACATTAAACAGATAGTAGGGGTGGTACCTCAGGATATTGCTTTGTATCCTACTCTTACAGCTCGTGAGAATCTGAATTTTTATGGACATATGTATGGGTTGAAAGGTAAAGTATTGAAGGATAAAATAGAGATGTGGCTTTCAAATTTCGGATTAACAGATGCTGCAAACAGACGGGTATCCACTTATTCAGGAGGTATGAAACGCAGAGTGAATTTAATTGCAGGTGTGTTGCATGGTCCGAAAATACTATTTCTTGATGAACCGACAGTAGGTGTCGATGTGCAATCACGTACTGTTATTATAGATTATTTAAAAGAACTGAATAAGTCAGGAACTACAATTATTTATACTTCTCATCACATGGACGAAGCAGAGCATTTCTGTTCGGAAGTTGCGATTATTGATTATGGTAAAATAATTATTGAAGGCTCGCCAAAGCAACTGATAGCGGATAATGCTGGCTGTGAGAATCTGGAGTCAGTATTTTTAAAGCTGACAAAGAGAAAACTGAGAGATTAATTTCCTATGATTAAAAAGTTATTGGCAGCAGTCAAAAAGGAAGCGCTAATTCTACTTAGAGATAGAATTGGACTTTCTATTCTGTTTATTATGCCGATGGTTTTAATATTTGTAATGACATTAATTCAGGACTCAGCATTTAAAACATTAAATGAAAAAGGCATTCCAATTGTATTTGTAAATGATGATAAAGATTCGTTAGGTATTGCGATAGAAAATGGATTAAGGAATTCGGAATTATGTTCATTTCATGATTCAATAAATGGAATACCAGCTACTGCTGATGTTGTAAAAAAAGCTGTTGCGGATGGTAAGTTTCTTGTTGGAATTGTTGTTCCAAAAGGTGCTACAGATGCCATCAAGAGAAATGTAATTAAATTGGTTTCTCAAACCCTGAATACTGATTCCCCTCCTGCATCAATTGTAAAACCAACATCTAAAGACTCTGTTGAGATTTCTATATTTATTGATCCAATTACAAAGAAATCATTTCTTACATCGGTAACAAGTAGCCTGCGTGAATTCATCTCAGTAATTAAAACCAAGATAATGTTCAAGACTTTTTCTGATCAGTTGGCAGAGATTATTCCTGATAAAAAGAACGCACCTGATAATGCGTTTAGTCAAACACAAATAATAAAATACAATGAAGTATATGCTTCAAAAGATATTGGCAAGATAGTGCCGAATGCGGTGCAGCATAATGTGCCTGCATGGACCATATTTGCAATGTTTTTTATTGTATTGCCACTTGCAGGCAGTATGGTGAAGGAAAAAAGTGAAGGAAGTATTTTCAGGTTACATACTATGCCAAGTTCTTTTTTATTGTTGATTAATGGCAAGGTAGTGGTCTATGTTTTTGTTTGCCTAATTCAGTTTGTACTTATGCTTTCAGTTGGGTTGGTGTTTCTGCCGATGCTTGGTCTTCCCACATTGGCATTAGGAAACAGTATACTAGGAATATTGATTATTACATTGGCTACTGCATTTGCAGCCACCGGATATGGGGTGATGGTAGGGACTATTGCTACTACTGAACAACAGGGTGCTATAATGGGAGCACTATCAATTTTACTTTTGTCAGCAATAGGAGGCGTGTGGGTACCGACTTATGTGATGCCTCAAACCATGCGCCAGCTAAGTGCTTTTTCGCCACTTAACTGGTCACTGAATAGTTTCTATGAACTCTTTTTGAGAGGAGGAGGAGTGAAGGCTATTATACCTGATACTATAAAATTAATCGCTTTCTTTTTGCTTACAATGTCTATTGCATCTATTGTAAATAGAGTAAAAAGAAAGATTTAATACGCGAAATCGCTTAAGTATTCAAATGGCGGAGTGAGTTTGCCATCCTTGCAGATAGAAGCGCGTTCAATCACAGTATCTTTATCTTCTATAATAACATTAGGTAGTACTCTTTCCATTAAATCTTTTCCGAAATCATCACTTGCATCGCGGGGTAATTCACAAGGCAAATTATCCACAGCCATAATACAAACAGTGTGTTTATTAAACGGTAAATCTTCGATGTCCTTCATAATATTGTAGCCATAAAAAGGATCGGCGATGGTGCTGGAACGAATGGTAGTAGGTACAGAACCATTTAAATCGCAAGTAATATCGGCAATAACACTGATGTGAAAATCAGGTTCTTTTATATCTGCTAATTCAAACATTTTTGGAGCTTTTGGATCCCAGAAATGTGCTGATATATATATGTCGGCTGCTTTAGTATAGGGTTTAAATACGGATTTGAAATGTTCGGGATGCTGAAAGAAATCATGCAAATCAAAATTATGATCATCGTTTCTTTCCACATAATCACGAGGATTTAACTGGCAATATACAGGCTCGCGAAACGAACCCATCAAAAATTCCTCGGCAGTAACTTTACGAATTCGTAAGGCACTAAGTGTTTCTATTACTCCATTGGCAACTCTGCCACCTCCTGTTAATGCTATTTTAATGTTGGGAAGTTTTGCTCTTTTCAGTTCTTCTTCCATTTCTGCTTTGTCTCTGCATAGGTTTGCAGGTTTCAGTTGAAACAAATCATACTTTTTGCCATAACCTAATATTCCATTGTAAGCGCCTACAACTCCTGCGTACCTTCCAAAGCCGATGATACGGTTGTTATGGATATCAGTCAATGTTTCATAATCTACCATTTGAATATGTTTCTCGATAAACGTTTTCATCAACTGTTGATTATGAGCCTGCTTTTTGATGGTATGTGAAAAGAAGAAATACTTTTTTTCTGGTATCAATAAATGTTTTGGTACTTCTTTAACACCCATTAATACATCGCAGTTACTTAAATCTTCTTTCAGCATAACGCCAAAAGCTGTGTATTCACTATCAGTATAACAACGTATTTTACTTGGCTGAACAAATATTTTAAGATTGGGATAGGTGCGCATTAATTCTGCACAAATCATTGGGGTTAATGGAACTCGTTTATCTGGTGGTGTTTTCTCTTCGCGTAAAACGCCTATTCTTATCTTATTCATCTTTAATTTTTTTGAGGCGCAAAGATAGGAAATAGTCTATAGTGATGAGCCAATAGTTAATCGGGAAGGAATGATTTATATCAGTATGGCATAAATTTTGTACCTTTGTGGCCAAGTTCATTGAAAATATGGGGTCGTACGGTTTTGACAGCGAGTGCGATTTTTAAGTAAGCATGTCGTGCGTTGTGGATATGGCACGTTAATACTAATTCTCAAAATTTCATACGGCGAGTCTAACTACGCTATGGCTGCTTAAAACTAAGTTTTAAGTGCCTTTGTTTCCGGAGAAGCTTTGGTCTTCTGCGTCTCCTGTGAAGCATCACAAATGAAGAAATAGTCGTGTAAAGCTTCGGTGCACGATGAGATAAAGAAGATAAGTAATCCTTTTGGCTTGCAAATTTGCCTAAGATTAACGAAAATTAAAAGTGTGCTACACATGTAGAAAGCTTATTAATTCCTTGTTTGGACGAGAGTTCGAATCTCTCCGACTCCACTATTTTAAATTAAAAAGGGAAGGTTACGTGATGTAGCCTTCCCTTTTTTTGTTTGGTGAAATTCCCTTTTTATACTGTTGGCGTTGTTTCGGGCGGTGTGATAGCTACCATGCTGATAATAAAATGTGTTACTTTTTTGGCTTTTACTGTTACTGTAACGGGTTGATCGATGCAGCCTTTGGCTGAAAAGATGCCATCCCATGTTCCTACTTTGAGTTGGAGTAAATCAATTATTCCGTTGGTATTGGTGTGTATTATTTTTGGGTGTTTGATGGCTGGATAATTTGTGATTAGGAATTCGCCAACGGTGTTTATTGGTTTGTCGTCTGCGGCATAGGTCATTACGGCGCTCATTCCCTGGTTGCGTTTTCCGATTATTGAGAGTTTTTGAACGATGGCTTTGAACTGGGTTACGAAATCGGGGTATTTAACGGCTATGTCAGTGAGGAAGCCTTGCATGAATTTGATGTGTGTGTCCATTTCGGGAATGGATAATGCTACGAAGTTGCCTTTTGCTGTGTTGATGATGCCTACTGCGCTTTTGAATTGACCAAGAGAGGTTACGTAAATATTTTTACTTTTTATGACGGCATCTAAGATTGGGGTGGTGAAATAGGGTGCAGTGCCGGTGGGGTCGGAGGTGACGAATGGATTTAATTCGTCATAGATTTTTTGGATGACGCCTGCGAAATCGGGGTCGTTGGTATAATTAAGGGCTCCTTGCGACCAAGCTGTCATTTTGCCTGCAAGGTCGGTATCATTAATTGTAATTGCATAGGAATTTCCTTTTCCGGTAACTGCGGATGCTGATTTTGAGGTTGTTTTTTTGTTAGTATTTTTCGCTTTTGTAAATCCTTTAGTGCTGCCGTTTGCGGTGTCGCGGTAATCGTAGCAAGTTTTGAGGCTTCCATCGAATAGAATTTTTCTGCCTGCAAAGGCATCGTTCATAGCAACCGGGTCGGGGTTGTTATTGAGTAATAATGCTAATTCGCCATATTGATTTAGACGTGCGGTACTTTTGTCGTTGAAAGCCATGATGTTTTTATATTTAATTTGTTTATAATGTAAATGTAATTGAATGGTTTGAGTTATTTTGACAAATCGATAATTAACAGTGGGAGGGGATAATTAACAGAAATAAGGGGGTAATTCACATAAAAGGACGAAAAGTGAAAGGACAAATGGGTTTTGGACGACATCGCGAGGGTTTTGGAGAACATCGCACGGGTTTTGGAAGACATCGCACGGGTTTTGGAAGACATCGCACGGGCTTCGGAGAACATCGCGAGGGTTTTGGGA
>CAIRRW010000533.1 GCA_903881065.1 uncultured Bacteroidota bacterium | reverse complement strand
ATGAAACGTGCGTACATAAAATCGCCGCCTACCTTTGCAACAAAGAATATTAAATAAAGGATAACAATTTTTACACTTACCAAAAATGCTGCATTCCAGTTGTCTTTCAAAAACTCTTTCAGATTGTTTTTAAACTTATTTTTTAATAGCGGCAAGATGATAAACAGTGGAAGAATTATTGCAAGCAACGAAACAAAATGCGGTTTGAAATAAAGCCAGATGTAATCAAATCCTTTGCTGAAATTACTTTCATCGCCTAATTTATCGTAGTAAGTATTCGGGAAAATAAAGCCGTAATAATTATATCTCCAAAGGAAATAAGGAATGTAAATAACGATAATGGCGAGGTTGAAAAACAACAGCGTTTTAATGATTTTTACAATCTCCGTTTTCTGAAAAAATAAATTGCAGACAAAAAGCAGATTCGCCAGAAAGACTATCAATAGTGTATCAGGACGGGTGAGCAATGCCAGACATAAAAACAGACCTGATAATATATATCGTTTTGTTTCTTTTATTTCTGTAAAGAAAAAAACATAAAATGCAGAGCATAATAAAAAACTGAACAGCGAAGTTTCGAGCCCCGAAGTTGCCCATGTATTATAATCATAGTTCAGCGCGAGCATCAATGTAATAAAAGGAAGTATAAATGTTTTGCTCCGTTTTGATATTTTATAAGTGATGATGGAAACTAATGTTAATGTACCTACGGAAGCCAAAATACCCAGTACCTGCACAGTTACCAGCGGGTCGCGCTTCAGCCACGTAAAAAAACTGATGAGCATTATCCAGAAAAAATCAGTGAATCCTTCTACTCTTTCACCTTTATTATATACAAGTCCGTTGCCAGAAACAAAATTTTGAACATATCGCAATGCAATGAAAATATCATCGCCAAGCCATTTTAATTTGTACGAATAAATAATGCTGACAATGATGGCAAGTACTGAAATAGCAATAAAAAGTGTTTTATTACTTTGTTTTGCTGCAGGTAAAGGATTTTGAACTTTTGCTTTCGCTTTTGTTGCCATTTATTATTTAAATTAATATTCAAAAGTAAGGAAAAAAGTTGACCGCAAAGGCGGGAAGGCGCAAATGAGAGGAGATAGATTGAAGAAAGAAGATGATGAAACTCCAACAATTAATCCTGTTTATTAATCAATATTTTAAAACAAAGTAATCATAATCGGCGTGCTTTCTTTTTTACATGCTTCGCCTGTAGGGCTTATATAATATGCAATTACATACATTATATGTTTTACTTTGTCGGCAGGATAAATGATGTCGAAAACAGATTTTTTCTCTGGCAGCAGTCCTTTGTAATCCTCCGGCTTTGGAGGCGGAGCACCTTGTTCGGTAAAGGCAATTTTCACTCCTATGCTGCCTGCACCCGGCGGCTTTTTAGTTTTGTAGAGATGTTCCGGATCCATTGCAAAAAATCTTGCCATCAAGTGTTCCTGCAAAATGCAGGCAAGCGAAGGTGCAAAATCGGTAACGGGTATCTTTCCGACCGTTTTAGTATTGTTATTTATCTGGAGAAATTCTATATCATTGCCAACAAGTACCACCAGCAAATCTCCTTTTATCCTGATGCGCAGTTTCGACAAAAAGTTGAAAGCAACATCATATATATCACTTATATCCGAAACCGACTGCATCAGCGGATTGATATAATTGTTATATCCTGTTTGCCATTTAGCCCACTGTTTATCCATTAAATCAATTATGGAATCGGGAATGTTAAGCCGTTTTTGGTTTGCATGTACATACGGCACAAGTATTTGAAACCGGACATTGAACTCAAGTATTTTTGCTGATAAAATCATTGTAATTTAGTTATATGTGAATGTTTTGTTTTATTGTTGTTAATGTTAGTTTGGCAATATTTATGTTTGGTATTGATTAATAAATTATGGATTTATCGTATCCGGTCAACCTTTTCTTGAAAGTAAAGAAGCGAAGAAAATATAGTTCGAATCTTATTGCTTCTCGAAGTGTTACTAAAGTAAATTGAAGCTACAAGACAACAAATAATTCGAATTGTATTGTAAATCTTCCCTTCAAGTTGATGAATTGAACCTTTATGAAACCAAATAATTCGAATTATATTGTTTCCTGAACCTATAAGAGTGTAAGTTGAAATGACAAGAATGTGTAATGAAGAGAAGAGAAATTAAATAATTCGAATAATTCATTTCCTCAAAGATAGACTGTTAATTCGGATAAATGCGGAATTAAATATTATCTAGTTTTTGCAGAAGGGTGTTCTAATTTCCAAAGACTTCCTTTTTAGACAAATAAAAAAGCCTCCATACATTTATTAGTATGAAGGCTTTCATTTTAAGAATTACAACTAATTCAATCCCATCAATTGTTCTTCAATAGCTTTTATTTTCGCCTCAGCATCCGCTTCTTTCTTGCGTTCATTGGCAATCAATTCAGGCTTTGCATTGGCAATAAACTTTTCGTTCGATAATTTTATCTGAACAGATTTCAGGAAACCTTTATTGTATTCCAAATCTTTTGT
>CAIRRW010000532.1 GCA_903881065.1 uncultured Bacteroidota bacterium | reverse complement strand
GGCCGTATCATGGAAGGCCGTAGGTATTCGGATGGTTTGCATCAGGCAATTGAAGCGAAGGAAAATGTGAAAGTTGAAGCTGCGACTCAAACTTATGCAACAGTTACTTTACAGAATTACTTCCGTATGTACAGTAAATTAGCAGGTATGACAGGTACTGCGGAAACTGAAGCTGGTGAGTTCTGGGATATTTACAAATTGGATGTTGTGGTAATACCTACCAACAGACCGATTGCGCGTATCGATTCGGAAGACTTGGTTTATAAAACAAAACGTGAAAAATATAATGCAGTAATAGAAGAAGTAGGAAAATGTGTGGCAGCCGGAAGACCTGTGCTTGTAGGTACTACCTCAGTTGAGATTTCTGAATTACTAAGCCGAATGTTGAAACTACGCGGCATTAAACACAATGTATTAAATGCGAAACAACATCAGCGAGAAGCGGAAATAGTTCAGGAGGCAGGTAAAGCCGGAACCGTTACTATTGCTACTAACATGGCTGGTCGTGGTACGGATATTAAACTTGGGACTGGAGTAAAAGAAGCAGGAGGATTGGCGATTATTGGTACTGAACGTCACGAATCGAGACGTGTTGACAGGCAGTTGCGAGGTCGTGCCGGCCGTCAGGGTGACCCGGGTTCGTCACAGTTTTTTGCTTCACTTGAAGATGATTTAATGCGTCTGTTCGGTTCGGAGCGTATTGCTAAACTGATGGACCGAATGGGTATTCAGGAAGGTGAAGTGATTCAGCATTCCATGATTACTAAATCTATTGAACGTGCACAAAAGAAGGTAGAAGAAAACAACTTCGGTACTCGTAAACGATTGATTGAATACGATGACGTGATGAACAGTCAGCGTGAAGTAATTTATAAGAAACGACGTCATGCTTTATTTGGCGAGCGATTGGCGATTGATGTTGCTAATTCAGTATATGATACCTGCGAAACAATTGTGAATGAATATCACGATGTGAAAGACTTTGAAGGATTTAATATGGAAGTACTTCGTGTACTTGCTATTGAATCTCCGATAGGAGCAGAAGATTTTACAAGCCTCGATGCCGAAGAAGTTTTGGAGAAACTATATCATCAGGCAGAATCAACTTATACAAACAAGAATGATTTTATTGCAACCAAATCGTTCCCTATAATTAAGGATGTTTACGAAAACCAATCACAGCAATTTGAAAACATAGTTACTCCGATGAGTGATGGAATAAAAACATTGCAGGTGGTTGTAAATTTAAAACGTGCTTATGAAACTAAAGGTCGCGAACTTGTATTAGGATTGGAAAAGAGCACTACTCTTTTAATGATTGATGATGCATGGAAAGAACATTTGCGCGAAATGGATGAGTTGAAGACATCGGTTCAAAATGCAGTTTACGAACAAAAAGATCCATTATTGATTTATAAATTCGAATCTTTCGAATTATTTAAACGAATGGTGAGTGATGTAAATAAAGAAGTTGTTTCATTTTTGATGCGTGCTAATTTGCCAAATGAAAACCAACAACAGATACAACAGGCAAGAGTTCAGACACCCCAACGCCAGCCTCAAGTTCAAACAAACAGAAACGAACAGGGAGCAACTGAAGATCAGCCTCGCCCAAAACCTCAGCCGGTAAGAGTGGAACAGAAGATTGGCCGTAATGACCCTTGTCCTTGTGGTAGCGGTAAGAAATACAAACAATGTCACGGTAAATAAGGAGGAAATCATTAAAAATGTACGTTGATTTGAGTTATTTACTAAAAAAAACAACATAACTCAATTAATTTGATTACCTTTGTACCTTATTAATCAAAATATATTAAAAATTAAATGAAAAATGGAATTGTAAAGTTTTTTAATGAAACAAAAGGATTTGGATTCATTAAAGCTAACGACAATGGCGAAGAGTTCTTCGTACACGTGTCTGGATTGAAAGAAGAAATTCGTCAAAATGATGAAGTAGTTTTTGAAGTTCAAGAAGGCAAAAAAGGTTTAAATGCTGTAAATGTAAGATTAGCATAATTATATTAGAATATAATTTACCTAAAAAGCCCTGCAAATTGCAGGGCTTTTTTCGTTTAATATTGAAACATCATAATTTTGTAAAAAAAAACTGATATATGAGAAAACGCTTAAATAATGAATTAGAACGGAAATCAATTACTGAATTTAAAGAATCGGACAAAACCCCAATTATTATTGTGCTTGATAATGTTCGCAGTTTAAATAATGTCGGTTCTGTGTTTCGGACATCGGATGCATTCTTATTAGAGGCTATTTATCTTTGTGGTATCACTGGTTGTCCACCGAATAAGGAGATACAAAAGACTGCTTTAGGCGCAACGGAAAGTGTTACTTGGAAATACTTCAAAACAACATTAGAAGCAATTGAAGAATTAAAACGAAATAATTATTCTGTATATTCTATCGAACAGGCTGAGAAAGCTGTACTACTAAATGATTTCATTCCCTCAATAAGCAGAAAACTTGCAGTTATCTTTGGCAATGAGGTAAAGGGAGTTGACCAAGAAGTAATTGATAACAGCAATGGAGTTATTGAAATTCCACAAGTTGGAACAAAACATTCACTGAATATCTCAGTAAGCGTTGGTATTGTTATTTGGGATGTATTTAATAAGTTAAAGTAAAGGCTATTTCTTAGAAGGCGTCCCCTTTTTATTCTCTTCCTTTTCTATGGGATCGTTTTTTATCTTATTGAATTTAGCAATTGAATCCGCCTCAGCCTTTTGTATTTCATAATAACTCTTATACATTTTTTTAAGTTCAAAATTAACACGACTTGTATAACTTTCGTCATATTGGAACCTAGTATATACTGGATCAAATGTAACCTTAGCTATCGGCTTTTTTAATGCTTTTACATCCAGATTTTTTATTTCCTCAAAAATATCTAAATCAAAATTGAAAGTAAAAGCTCCAAGATTGAGTTTTGGAACAATAGTATTTACTACAAAAAATTTAGTTACATAACCATTCTTTGATACTTGAATTTTATATGTTCGCTCTAATGGAAGTCGGAAAACACATTTTCCTTTTTCATTCGTTTCAACTTTCATTATAAGACTCATACCATCATAAACCGAAATAGTTGCGCCAGGTAGTACCGGCAATTTTTCTTCTGTAACCTCTGCGGCACCAGTATATCTTTTAATGGTGGCTTTCATTTCCAAGTAATAATCCTTGGCTTTTGCCGAGTCAATTACAACCGGAGCTTTACCTGTTTGAGATAAAGTAGGCAATACAATTGTGCTTACTAAAAGAAGAATAAGCCACACTTTATTTACGTTTTTTACTTTATTCATGTTGAAGAGTTTATTTAACCACAAAATTATAAGACTTAACTAACAATATTAATTATTAAACATTTAGATATCAACACAGATATAAACAAAAAACGCTCTGTAATGTTACAGAGCGTTTTGCTAAAAGAGAATTCTACTATTAGTTAGTAAATGCTTTAAAGTCTGCATTGTCACGGAACTTAATGAACTCAGCATCATCTTTTGCCATTTGTTTGTAAGTAGCATCTTTAATAATTGCTGCTTTTAAATTAGAAGTAACCCCATCAGCTTTACCTTGACGTGCACTAATTACAGCTTTTAAATATAATCCTGCTGCTGCATCTTTTTCTGGAGAAGCCTCAATTGTAGTCATTGCACCATCGTTGCTTCCGTTTAATAATTTACCAAGTGCAGCATTAAATGTATTGTTGTTTCCGAAATCAGAAACAGCAGCACCATAATTACCATTTTGTATTTCTATTACACCCATATTATATGTAGCTTCTGGTCCTGCAGAAGTAGCTGATTTATATAAATCCATAGCCGCTTTACGATCTCCCTTCCAACGAGCACATATTCCTAAGTTATTTTTCACTATTGGATTGTTTGCTGAAAGACCATCTGCTTTTTTAAATTCAGCTTCAGCATCTGCAAGTTTGTTTTGCAAAATCAAGATATAACCAACATTATTAGAAGTTCTCCAATCACTAGCATATTTTGCTTCTGCTGTTTTGTAAATTGTCAATTTTGTATTTATATCTTGTGTAAGTGTTGCGCCATAAAGCATTTCTTCTACTGATAAGCTGTCTGGTGCAGAAGTTAGCAAAGCTGTGATTTGAGCATCAGTACGGCTATTTTCATCTGCATTCACAGTAATAACACTTCTACGTAATTTTGGTAAAATTTTATCAGCTAATTCTGCCCAAGTTTTTGATAAATTTTTGATTTCCTTTTCACGTGTTGGACCATCAGAATACATAGTAAGAACGCGTAATATTAATTCCTTATCTTTTATAGTTGAAGCTTCCATTGCTTTTTTGAAACCATCCCAATCTTCAGCTGTTGTTACTGTGTTATAGAATTCTTTAGCCTCGCCGTTAGTAAATTTCACCTTTTTCTCTTTCGCCCATTCCATCAATGATTTTACTGTTTCTTTTGCACGGTCTTGAGCTAGGTTTGCATTTTTATCCAATTCTCCGTCTGGAGAAGCATAGGCAGAAACATTAATTCCTTTGAAAGTAAAGTTTTTAGCCATTCCGTTTGTGATAAACGCTTTCAAATCTTTCATTTCCTTGCTGTTTATTTCAGTAGAACGAACTTGTGACTGACTGATAACAAAGAATATTTCACCAGTGATTGTACGAGGAATTGTTTTCTCAAATTTATCTTTTGCTAATACTGGTTTTTCATCATTTCTTACTAATAAAGGAGTAACAATTGTTCCGTCAGCTACTTTTTTAGCAGGTAAATCTTTTGTTTTTGTTTTAACAGCTCCCTGTGCTCTTAATTCCAAAGTAGCTACTTTCATATCTGGCATATAAGCCACTTTATCAGAGGTACAGCGACATGACGGAGCACGTCCTCTCCCGCGTGCAGAACGCCAACATTGAGGCGCAACTCAGCGTCGCGACCATGAAAGATCAAT
>CAIRRW010000531.1 GCA_903881065.1 uncultured Bacteroidota bacterium | reverse complement strand
ATATGTTTTAGCAACTTTTGGCGTTTGCATATTAGGATGCGATAAACAAAATTCACCAATTGACGGGTCAAGTGTAAAACCATTAACGCCTTTACCTGTAGTATATACAAGCATACAGGATGAGCCATAAATTATATAACCAGCAGCTACCTGTTCAGTCCCTCTCTGGTAAAAATCTTCAGGAACTCCTGGTCCTGTAAGAGATGTACGACGATAGATTGAAAAGATAGTACCTACGGAAACGTTAACATCAATATTGGAAGAACCATCCAAAGGATCCATTGCAACTACATACTTTGCATTCTTCGACATGTCGTTTTCAACAAGAATAATATTTTCATTTTCTTCCGAAGCTATCGCACAACACTCGCCACCGGCACTTAATGCAGCAATAAATTGTTCATTGGCAAACACGTCCAGTTTTTTAACATTCTCCCCTTGAATATTTATTTCACCTGCATCACCCAATATGTCAGCTAATCCGGCTTTTGTAACTTCACGGTTCACTATCTTCGATGCAATACCAATATCACGCAAAAGCCTTGATAACTCACCCTTTGAGAATGGAAAGTCAGCTTGTTTCTCAATTATAAATTGCCCTAATGTTTTTACTCTGCTCATTTTGTTATTTAATTTCGAGGTGCAAATATCGCAATTATCTTTTATGTTCGGCACTTTAAAATGGACTCTCCCTTTTCAAAGAAATAAATACCTTTGCCTGACAATTTAATCCATGAATTATACAATTAGAAAAGGTGTTAAAGCAGATCTTCCGCAAGTTTTAAACTTGATAAGGGAATTAGCAGTATACGAAAGAGCCCCGCTTGAAGTGACGGTTACTGTTGAGGAAATGGAAAAGGACGGGTTCGGCGATAATCCAATATTTCAATTCTTCGTAGCAGAAATGGACAATAAAATAGTTGGCATCTCTTTATACTACATTAAATATTCGACATGGAAAGGCAAGTGTATTTTCCTCGAAGATATAATAGTTACAAAGCAACTGAGAAAGCATGGGATAGGGAAAAGGTTGTTTGATGAAGTTGTTAAAGTTGCTAAAGAAACAAAAGTGAAAAGGTTGGAATGGCAGGTACTTGAATGGAATGAACCTGCTATTAAATTTTATGAAAAGCTGAATTCGCATTTCGATGGGGAATGGATAAACTGTAAACTTACCGATAAGGAAATTGAAGAATATAAATTGTAAAACAAGTCTATGAAAGTTTTTAAATTTGGTGGAGCATCTGTCAAAGATGCTGATGCGGTTCGGAATGTTGCAAATATTTTAAAACGTTTTCCTAACGAAAATATTATTGTAGTTGTTTCTGCAATGGGTAAAATTACCAATGCGTTGGAGCGATTGGTAAATGCGGTTTATTACAAAAAGGAAAATCCCTCTGCTGTTTTAGATGAAATAAAAGCATATCACTTTAATGTAATTAATCAACTCTTTCCAAATAAAAGCCACTCTATATACAATGAAATCAATAATACTTTTGTTGAACTGGATTGGGCTATAGAAGAAGAACCTACACTGGACTATAATTTCGAGTATGATAAAATTGTTTGTATGGGCGAAATTATCTCTACTAAAATTGTGAATGCTTATTTGAATGAAGTTGGAGTAAATAGTAAATGGTGGGATGTCAGGGATTGTATTCAAACTGATAATACATACAGGGAAGGAAAAATAAATTGGGAGTTGACACAAACATTAGTGAATGAAAATTTATTGCCGCACTTCCATGACTCTGCAAATTCTATTGTAGTTACACAAGGTTTTATTGGTGGCACTTCCGAAAACTACACTACAACTCTAGGCAGGGAAGGAAGTGATTATACTGCTGCAATACTTGCTTTTACTGTCAATGCAGAAAGTGTTACTATTTGGAAAGACGTTCCGGGAGTACTTAATGCTGACCCGAAATGTTTTGAAGAAACACAAAAGCTAGAAAAGATTTCTTATCAAGATGCTATTGAATTAGCATATTATGGGGTTTCTGTTATTCATCCCAAAACAATAAAACCATTACAGAATAAAAAGATTCCTTTGTTTGTAAAGTCATTCATTCATCCTGAAGATATTGGTACGGTGATTAGTGAAACGCCGGCACATCTGCCTATTCCTTGTTATATATTCAAATCAAATCAAGTACTGATTTCAATTTCTCCAAAGGATTTTTCATTTATTGTAGAAGAAAACTTCAGTGATATATTTAATCTTTTTGCAGAAAAGCAAGTGAAGATTAATGTAATGCAGAATTCGGCAATAAGCTTCTCTGTGAGTGTTGACAATGATGAACGCAAACTTCCGAACCTCATAAAAACATTGCAGAAAAAGTATCGGGTGTTATACAATGACAATCTCGAATTGATTACTATTCGTTATTACAATCAGGCAACAATTGAAAAGTTAACAATAAATAAGAAAATTTTATTGGAGGTAAGGAGCCGATATACTGTTCAACTTGTAGTGCAACCCGTGTAACTACGAATTCAGATTAATTATCTTTTCTGCTAGAACTCTGGCTATCTTTTCATTGCTTTCTTTTGTCCAACCTGCAATATGAGGAGATAATACTACTTTATCACTCTTAATTAAATATTGAAAAGCATCCGGCATGTTACTTGAATCAAGGTTTTCAAAAGAAACCATTTCATATTCCAAAACATCCAAGCAAGCACCGGCTACTTTTCCTGAATTAATATTTTTTACTAAATCTGTTGTATTCAGGCATTTTCCACGAGCCGTATTTATAATATAAATGTGCTTTTTGAAATTATTTATGAAGGAATCATTTATAAAATACTCCGTTTCTTTGGTCAATGGTGTATGTAGGCTTAATACATCTGCTTCTTCAAAAATATGTTCAAGAGTTGTTTCTATAACATTGTCAGTTCCGAAACATTTTTTATATTTATCATATACCAATACTTTCACTCCGAACCCTCTTAATCGCTCTGCAAAGGCACTCCCCATATTTCCATAGCCGATAATTCCAACGGTTTTACCCATCAATTCAATACCTCTATTTCCTTCACGTATCCATTTTCCTTCACGCACTTCTTTGTTTGCCCTACATAAATTGTTGAACAAAGATAGCAGCATACCTAACGCGTGTTCGCCTACTGCATCTCGGTTTCCTTCAGGAGTATGCAGGCATTTTATACCTTTTGATTCAGCATATTCAACATCGATATTTTCCATGCCAGCTCCTGCACGGGCAATAAATTTAAACTTTACAGCCTTGTCAATAATTTCTTTTGTGATTTTTATTTTGCTGCGAACTACAATTCCGTCATATAAATGAACCTGATTTATTATTTCTTTTGCAGACCAATGATAGTTCAAATCGCAGGTATGCCCTGCTTTTTCAAGTGTTTCGTGAAGTATCGAATGGTTGGAATCTAAAAAAAGAATTTTCATTATAATAACACCCCTTTTAAGAATAGCATGGCAACACTAAAGTATATTATTATTCCAGTAACATCTACTAATGTTGCTACCAATGGAGCAGATGAAACAGCAGGGTCTAAACCAATACGTTTTAAAAAGAGTGGTAGTAACGCTCCCATTAAAGTGCCCCAGCCTACCACCCCGACTAAAGCAGAGCCTATTGTAAATGCTATTAAGAGCCAATGGTCGCCATATATTGGCGTGAAATATTGCCATAATGCAACTCTTATAAAACCTATCAATCCAAGTATAAGACCGATTGTTAGACCTGTTGAAATTTCTTTTCTAACTATTCTCCACCAGTCACGAATTGTTATTTCTCCCAATGCCAAAGCTCTTATAATAAGTGTAGATGCTTGTGAGCCACTGTTCCCTCCACTTGAAATAATTAAAGGAATAAACAAGGCAAGAGTTACTAACTTAGAAATGTCATCCTGAAAGAAAACCATTGCAGTGGCTGTTAATGTTTCACCAATAAAAATTATCACTAACCACCCAGCCCTTTTTTTAATCATTCTTAAGAATGGGGTACTCATGTAAGGTTCATCCAGCGCCTCCATCGCTGCCATTTTCTGTACATCTTCCGTTTCCTCTTCACGTCTAACATCTACAATGTCGTCTATCGTTATTCTGCCTACTAATCTTCCAAGACCATCTACTACTGGTACTACAACTAGATTATACTTGTCCATGATGTCTGCAACCTCTTCATCTGGAGTATTCGTTTTAACAGATATTACTTTAGACTCATATATATCTGCTACTCTGGAGCGTGTAGGGGATATAACCAATTTCTTCAATGACAACAAACCAAGTAACTTCTCATCATCATCAATCACATAAATTGTATAGATATGACCCACTGCATCACTCTGTCTTCTTATTTCACGAACGCATTCGAGTGTGTCGCTATTAACATGAACACGAACCATCTCCTTTGCCATCAATCCTCCAGCAGTGTGTTCATCATAATTTAAAAGTGCAACAATATCACTAGCTTGCTCGCTATCTTCAATATGCGAAAGTACTTCATCCTGAATCTTATCAGGTAATTCAGCTATTACATCTGCTGCATCATCCGAATGCATATTGTCAATAAACTGCTCTGCTATTTCTTTTGATGTTAGGGAAGCTAGAAATTTCTCACGTACATCATCCTCTAATTCTATTAGTACATCTGTAGCAACCTGCTCGTGCAATTGTTTGTAAACGAATTTAGCTTCTTCAATCTCCAGTTTGTTGAAAATGTCAGCTACATCAGGAGGGTATAGGTTTTCTAATTGCTCACTAACAAAAGCCCCGTCTTGCTTATGTATAGCATTACGTAGCTGTAATAAGAAATCTTCAGTTAATTCAAATTGCACCTGTCGTAATATTTTGAAATTATCAATTTTCTAAATGTATTCTATAATTGCGGATTATTTTAATTGTGTTTCCAATTAAAAGGAATAGCTAAGACCTAGCATTGCATTAAATCTTTGATTAGGGTAATTGCTGTACCTATAATAACGCACATTAGCTATATTGTTTATATTGATGAAGAATCCCAGTTTTTTGTTATATCTATATTCGCCACCAAGATTAGCATCAAACAAAGGTTTCAGTAGGTTAGCTACTGGAGTTGGGTTTGGAGTATCTGCATTGGCAATAGTTTTATAATATTGGTTATCTAGATAAAATAGATCAACTTTAACAATTATTTTATCCGATATGTTATAATTTCCTGTCAAAGTTACCTTCACTTGAGGCATATACCAAGCTCTTAATTCAGAAGTCATTTTGTAATTATAATAATCGCCACTTAAGTTGAATCGCCATTTTTCACGATACTGATAGCCTACCTCACCACGTACATTTAGTTCTTTAGCGTCATCATAAATTACATTGAAACGATTTGCTAATAAGTCTTTTGTGTCGTTAACATACATTGCCAAATTCCCAATATCAATATAAGAAGCGCGGGCGTTATAAGTAATTTGATTTGTGATGTTTCCTTTAATTCCACCAAATAAATTATATCGCTGATTAGTATTTGCCATTTTTAAAGCAGACAAAACAAATGGGTTTTCGTCTGTAATTGATTTGAAACTATTCTTCTGCAGGCCTCCAGATATACCTCCGTAAGGAATAATGATATTCTCAACCACATTGTAGCTTAAGTCAATATCAGGATAAATATAGAATTTCGTTTCTTCTAATTTATCCATAGTGGCGGTAAAGCCAATAGATGCATGATATTTTTCTCCCGCTGCAATAAATTTCGGATTCAATGAAACCATCATATCATTAAAGGTATCTTTTGAGGTTTTATAATTGTAATAATCAACAAGCCCATTAATTCTCAAAAATTCTTTATCAATTTTTGTTTGAACAAACCCAGTCGCTTTAATATTGTTTTCTGAAGCCTTATATAAATCTGTGAGATTATAATAACCGATTTTTATATCATGATTATATCTTGCATCATTGGTGTAATGACTTGCCAAATCGGCGCTTGCACCAAAGTAGTTGAATCGCTGAACCGTTGCATCTTTATTTAAGGATTGGAGATTTGCGTCATACCCATATAGATGAACAAGATTTCTTGAATAATCAAAATTGCCTGAAAGTGTATGCTCTTTCAGAAACTTCTTGCCATATAATCCTATATTATCATCACTAAAACCGGGGAAGCCAAAATCTTTATTTATAAGAAACGGAGAAGAAGAAAAATGTCTCAAATGTACTCCATAAGAAGACTCTTTAGAGCGAAGATTATTATACCAAAGTTCTCCATAAGGGGTGTTGTAATTTCCATAACCGATTTTCACCAATGCGTTATAAAGTTTTGTTAGGGGCTCTCCCACCATCTGTGCCGCAGGGATTGGAGCCACATCAAAGCCTGTATTGATTTTCTGAGAGGAGATGTTATAACCTTTAACAAGTAGCTTTTGTGTAGAATCAACTACTACTGGATTTTCATTTATTTTGTTCGCATCTGTAATACTGGGGCGATATTCTCCAACACTAATCACAATATTCGAATCCAAACTTCTTAGTTGTGCAAACAACTTGTTTGTTTGTGTAGAAATCAGAATAATCAATAATAGAAATCGTATAATTAAGTTCTTTTGCATTGTGCTATATTTTATTTCTTGGTATTAATTGTCTTTCTTAATTTCTGTACTGTCATTTATTACTTTAGGCTCAATAAACAAATTGTTTTGTTGTGGAGTGTTTCCTTCAAACTCAATTTTTAATGGCTCTATATCTTGTTTAGGTTGTTTTTCTGCTTCCTCTGCAGCAATTATCTTATCAAGTTTATCCTGTGCCAGCTTTTTAGTCTCACCAATTTCCGACTCGCTTATTATTCCTTTTAACGTAGTCTTCGCCTGAAAATTATCTTTAAGCGCCACATAATTATCTGCCAATAATATCATTGATTTGTCTGTCCAGTAAGGGAAATCGCCTTCGCCGTTTATTAAATCAAATATTGTTTTTTGAGATTGTTTATAATCATTTTTCAAGTACTGAATGTAAGCAACATTATACTTGGATTCAGTTCCAGTTTCGCTTTTTGAGGTGCTTGCCACAGTTTGAAACTGTGCAAGTGCTTCATCATATTTTTCGATTGCGAAGTAAGAAGAAGCAATTATATAATGAGCTTCACCCACTAATTCATTACTTGGTTTTTCTAATTCCAATACTTTGTTTGCATAAGTTATTGCATCGGGATATGTTTTTAATTGAAAATAGCAGCGCATTAATCCAATCTTCGATTGAGCACTATTTTTGGTGTTCTCAGCAATTTGTTCCAACTGTTTATAATAATCTAAAGCTTGAGTGTAATTTTGTTTTTTGTATAAGATATCCGAGGCACGACTTAAAGATGGTTCTGTAAACTCGCTTTTATTTTTGCTTATAACGTAAGTATATCCACTTAAAGCAGCATCTGAGTTGCCATTTTTATCATCACAATCTGCTTTGTAATAATTAGCCTGAAGAATGAATATTCCATTCGGGAATTTTTGAATATACTTCTCAAAATCAGTTACCACATTTTTGCAATCCTGTTCCATATAATGGGTCTTTCCTATATTATAGGCAATTGTATCAAGGGCAGCTTGAGGGATTGTAGCACCAACAGAAGTTAAATATTCTTCCATTTTTTGTACATCTCCTTTCGAAGCATAAATCTTTTTTACAATATCAATAGCAGTATTTGCATCAGGCGACTTGCGGTCGCGTTTAATTAACTTATCGAAATTCGCAAGTGCATTTTCATCATCATGTTGGTTATAATAAATCAAACCGATTTTACTTAAACACGTATTCTCATAAATACTATTCGGATAATCTTCAATAAACTTTTTGAATCCAGCTAATGCCAACTCTGTTTGGTTATCCGACAAATAGGAATTTGCAAGTTCATACTTTGCCCGTTGTATATAGGTAGAACTTGTATTTGAATAAGTAGTAATAAATAATTTTAAATCCGAAATCTTTTCAGAATATTTCTTCTGTACACCATACGCTAATGCTCTTTGAAATAAAGCATAGTCAGCATTTATCAGTTTCATTTTGTACGATTGGTCATAATAATCAACGGCGTTTGAATATTCGCGCATCATAAAATAACCATCCCCAATCCGGTTCAATGCATCATTTATTTTCTTTTCGTCTGCTTTAGATTTAAAAGTTACAAACTTTCTGAACCAAAGAACACTATTCGTCCAATCATCCAATTTATAATAGGAGTAGCCAATATTGTAGTTCGCATCGCTGAACTCTGATCTACTTATGGAACCAGGTTCTGCTATATATTCCGAATAATTATCAATAGCTTTTTGATACTGTTTGTTCCTGTAAAACGATTCTGCTTTCCAATAAATAGCATTGGCACGGATTGTTTTATCAAACATGTATTTCTGCGATTTATCAAACGATTTTATGGCTTCTAAGTATTCCATATTATTAAATAACTCCACTCCTCTATAATATGCAATCTTCTGATACGCTTGTTTTAGCTCAGGTGTAAGTACTTTAATGTTTTCAATTGCTTCCAGTGCCTCCTTATAACTTTTAGTAGTGATAAATACATTTACCAGATAAGTGTACGCTTCATCAATATGTGACGATGCCGGATAATCCTTTATGTATTTCTGGAAAGCTTTTATCGCTTCATTGTATGGATTAAAAGATAATTCGTAACATAACTTTGCATAGTTATAAAGAGCATCCTCCTGAATTGTTTTATCAAAATCGAGTTTGGAAGCCCTGCCGAACGCAGTAAGCGCATTTTGTTTTTTATCTGCTTTTATATAACAGTCGGCAATATGATAGTTCGCATTCTGGCTTAATGAATCATCAATATCAGTAGTCTTTATAAAATAATTCAATGCATTTGTGCAATCATTTGTTTTGTAATAAGCATATCCCATCTGGTAATTATCCTTTCGTTGCAAGCCATTGGCAGCCTTTTCATATTTCTTTAAATACGGAATCGCTTCCTTGTATTTAGCAGTTCGATAATATGATTCACCCAATATTCTTGCTATCTCGGGAGCACGCTTTGTATTTGCCGAATCAAGAAGTGCAGGAGCATAACTTATTACGTCATCGTATTTCCCTTGCAGATAATAGATTTGAGCAATGTAATAAGGAACTACTGAACCAAAAGTTTCGTTCTTCTGAAGCAATAAAAAATCCTTTAAAGCAGTTTCATAATTCTTTTCATCGTATGAAATATGTGCATGATAATACTTTGCCGACACTGCATATTTGTTATCTACATCTTTTATTTCATTGAAATCTTTCTTTGCTTCAGGCATTTTACCTTCCATGAAATAGCTGTATCCGCGCTTAAAGTAGAACTCTGCCAGTTCATCTTTTGTTAATTCATATACATCAACATTTTCAAACCATTTAAGCACATCCTTATATTTTTTCTTGCGATAATTATATTTTCCAAGATAGAAATAGGCAGGTTTTACTTTCGGACTTTCAGGATGATTTTTTACAAATTGTTTGAGGAACAGTTCTCCGTCTCTATTAAATAATTCAATTGCACATATAGCATTGTAATATTCAGCATCAATGCGTACAAGCGATTGAGGGTCTGTATGCGTTTCTATTACTTTCGCGAAACTCTTTTGTGCAGCACCATACTTCTCCTTCTGCAACAATTCAATTGCCGTTTCATATTCCGCATCCTTATGTGTGTAAACCATTGTTTTCTGGGCAGAAACAATCACAGATAAAAAAATCCCCGTTAGTAATCCAATTGCCTTTATTTTATTCATCTTGTTTTTTAGGTATCAATGGTGTAAAATTAGTCAGGATAGGTGCTGTATGTTTTCTTGAACCAATAAGTTATTAACCTAAGGATGTTCAAACTATTGTAGAGAAATAATTTCAGCCTGTTGTGTAATGATGTAATTTTCGCTTTATTTAAAAGAACTCAAATGTCGTTAGATACAATTATTAAGTTAGACAACGTTTCTATTTTCCAAAAGCACAATCTGGTTTTATCAAATGTTAATCTGAATATTGACAAAGGCGAATTTGTTTATTTACTTGGCAGAACAGGTACCGGTAAAACCAGTTTGCTGAAAACATTATATGCCGATTTGGATTTAATTGATGGAACAGGAACAGTGGCTGGCTATGATTTGAAAACAATTAAACTAAAGGAAATTCCTTATTTACGACGTAAACTCGGGATTGTATTTCAGGATTTCCAGTTACTCACCGATAGAAGTATCAATGATAATTTACTGTTTGTGCTGAAAGCAACAGGCTGGAAAAATAAGCAGGAGATGCAAAAGCGGATACAGGATGTGTTGGAAAAAGTACATCTTACAACAAAAGGATTTAAAATGCCGCACGAACTTTCGGGAGGCGAACAACAACGGATTTCCATTGCCCGTGCCCTATTGAACGACCCTGAACTTATACTTGCAGATGAACCTACTGGTAATCTCGACCCGGAAACATCAGAAGGAATAATGAATTTATTATTGGAAATAAGCCGTAGCGGACGTGCTGTACTTATTGCTACTCATGATATTATGATGTTTGATAAATTCCCTTCGCGCACTATTAAATGCGAGAATGGCAAATTAACTGAAGCCGCATAGGAGGTTCTCTAGTCTGAAAACGCACCCGTCAGAATGGCTTACTGCCTAACTATCTAATTTATTTTAATGAAAACAGTGCTCCATCGGGATGTTGTGGATTATATTGAAGTTTATTTTCGGATGGAATTACAGCCAAATCCATTGCTTCTATAGGTATAGCACCAAGCAAAGGTTCTGTGTTCCCTGGCAAAACAAAAGCATCTGTATAACAGGTTCTATCTCCAAAACTTACTTTAATACCAGATACCAATTCTAATGTTCTTATACTTCCATCAGCCAAAGAAGCTTTCATTTGAAATCCTCTTTTTAAACCCAACTTATTTAATATATCTTCATTTATTGCCATTCTTATTGCACCAGTATCTACAAGCATTTCAACTTCCAAATTTCGTATTTTGTTTTGTTCCAAATTCCCTTCCGCACATTTGTATTCATCGTATTGATTAACAAGGCGGATTTTAGCATAAGTTAGTCCCATAGTATTTTATTTTTTACAAAGGTACTTCTTTTACTTCTCTATTCCTTTTAAATAAAAAGCCCCGAACATTTCTGCCCGAAGCTTTTCTAATTCTTAATTTCCCTACTGTTTCACCATCTTTTTTGTAGCAAATATTCTACCATCTACCACAAGCGTATAAGTGTACATACCATCCGTTAGATTCTCTGCGAACACATTTAACTGCCCTTGTCCTCTTTGCGTAAGTTCTACCGATTGTATAAGATTGCCACTTGCATTATAAAACAACATTTGTGCTTTGCCTACATCATCTGTTAAATTATAATTAATAGTAGTTTGTTCAGCAAACGGATTAGGTACATTTTGATCCAAAACTATTGCCTGTACATCTGATAATTCTAAATTAATTGATGAAATTGTAGTACTATTTGTAGGTGTTGTATTGCTTTGGGGTGCATGGTGGATATTACAGCAAGCATTTATCATATTAGTCAAATTATTAATTTGATTTTGTAATGAGTTATTTATAGAATCCTGTTTTGTCGTTTTTGTTTTTAAACTATCAATAGTGCTGCTTTGCTCCTGTATACCTCGCATTAATAAAGCGATAAAAGAATTATAATTCACTCCCTTATAAGTTATTGCTGGATGAACAATATTTCCTGCTGTATCAATTTCTTCAGGTTTAGTTATTTGTTTAACCAATTCTGGTAATACTTGTTCAACATCCTGTGCAATTACACCATATTGTTTTTGGCTCTCAAATCTAAATCCATTCTGATTTAAAGTATCAAGATAATACTGCCTAGGTTTTAATCTCTTAATTGTAGCAATAGCATTTTTAATACTATCCACATTGGTTTTAAACATTTGATCAGATGTTACCCATCCAGTAGTAGAATAAAAAGACGCATTAACATATACGTCACCGTCAAAATCACCGGCATAATTATAAGCGACTGTTCTTGAATTACTAGGTGCATTAGCATAAATACCTATATTTTTAAAGGTAGAATTACTTGCAAGAAAGAAACCTCCATAATTAGCTAAACTTGTGGTTCCCTGTGATGCTCCCCATATTCCATAATTATTTGCAGAGCTTCCATTTGCGGTCGTATATATACCCACATTGCTTCCAGAAGAATTACCTAGCAAGGTATTATAAATACCATAAAGCGAAGGAGAAGAATTCGCTGTTATATTATTTAATACCTGTAACCCATATTCTTCCGCTTGATTGTATACACCCAATTTAGCCACAAGTGTTGGAGGTATTCCAATTGAAACTAATCCAGTTCCTGTAACACTTGTAGTATCCCTAAAACGAATATTATGGCCTGCCATTGGAATGTCTGTATCATGTATCAATGAACCTGCACTACCACCTCCGCCATAAGCCTGTCCCCATTGAACATTTCCTGTAGGATTTATAGTAGCACCATTATTCGCTGTAATAGCAGCAGAATTATTAGGCACATAAACAACATCCCCAGATGAATTAACTGACAACACGCCCATATTTCCAGTATTTGGTATAGTTGTGCTTGCATTCGTTAATTGACGAAAACGTAAACCACTCCCTCCTGTTCCTGTATATGTAAAATGTCGAGGATCCGCATTTATTTCCAATGAATTTTGCGGTCCTCCTGCTGCTCCTGATAAACCAATTCCCACAAGCACGCTATCACCTCCAAGTATCATATTATAACTGTTTGTAACTTTTGCATTAAATCCTATTGCCGTTGCTTCTGTTAGTCCTGATGAAGTTGCATCCGCAGCTGTACCAAGAAATGTATTATAGCTACCTGTAATATTTGTATTGCCAGTTTTACGACCGAAAACTATATTATTGTTTCCTATAGTATTATTAACACCACTTTCTTCTCCAACAAAAGAATTACCTGTTCCTGTACTACTTGCTGACCCAGAACTAGTACCAACAAAAGTATTGTTTCCTACAATATTACTATTACCTGCATTAGTTCCAATCATTGTATTATTGCTGCCTTTTTTGTTACTATATCCCGAGTTGTTACCTAAATATGAATTACCTCCCGAAATACTATCATAATAACCAGAATACGCACCAATAAAAGTACCATCATCCCGTCCTCCAATATTGGAATATCCAGCCTGAAAACCTACAAAAGAATGAAGGGCAGTTGAAGTGCTATGAAAACCTGCTTCTTCTCCAACAAAAACATTATATTTATCACTAACAGTCGAACTATGCCCGGCTTGTGCTCCTACATAAGTATTGTCCAATGGCTGCATTCCTGCCATAGATGAATTTCCTGCTCCTACTCCTACAAAAATATTACTTACATCACTATTATGCCAAAGTACATAATTACCTCCAATTCTATAACCATTTGAGGCTGTATTTACATCTATATCTCCCCCATTTACATCAAGTAAAAAAGATGGTGTTGTAAATCCACTGCCAATTCCTACATAGCCTTGAGTCGCAGGTACGGCAGGTCCAAGTACCACCATCCTTGTTGTAGTGCTACTCCCTGTAATAAAATTAAGATTTCCTCCGTCTGCCCTCACATTGAAATTATTATCAGTTCCACTAAATAACGATCCATATTCCGAACCTGCTCTAATCATCCGCCATATAGTTGTGGTACCACTTGGGCAATTTGTTCTGAAAACTTCTCCTGTAGGATTGAGAGTTCCATCTACACTTAACAGAGATGCTGGCGAGGTAAAACTTTTACCAATACCTACAAACCCTACATTTCCTGAACCAAGTATCGTCATTTGTTGTATGTT